>JABDAN010000029.1:0-430 GCA_013289175.1 Bacteroidota bacterium | reverse complement strand
CTCTATTCTTGAATCATTACCGTTTTTGACCAGCGTAAGTTTCCCGTTACCATCCTCAGGCAGGATTGGTAGAAATCGTTTGAGAAAACGATATACTTTGTTTTTATCACAGCCGGCATTGAACTGGTAAGCCGGTTTTCCTGGCTGCTCTATATTTTTGGGGCGATTCTGATCTATACGGGTTTAACCATGTTCCTGACAAAAAAAGAGGATGAAGCGGACCTGGAAAAAAACAAAGTATATCGTTTTCTCAAACGATTTCTACCAATCCTGCCTGAGGATGGTAACGGGAAACTTACGCTGGTCAAAAACGGTAAAAAATTTTATACGACGATTTTTGTCGTGATCATTTTGCTGGCGACGACCGATATCGTATTTGCCCTGGATTCCATTCCCGCCGTATTTGGAATTACCCAAGATCGCCTGATCA
>JABDAN010000028.1 GCA_013289175.1 Bacteroidota bacterium | reverse complement strand
TTCCTGCCATAAAAATTTTTTTATGAAAAGAAAAATTTACATCCACACAGCAGCGATTGTCGCTTTCGCTCTCTTTTTATCGGCCTGCGTAAAAAATGCGCCGGTATCCTGTTTCTGCAGCCCCAACAATTTAACCATTACTTCTTCTGTTTTCTCCACGGGATTGAACAACCCAAGGGGTATTAAGTTTGGCCCGGACGGTTTTCTCTATGTTGCAGAAGGTGGGATCGGTGGAACAAATTCTACCACAACCTGTGCCCAGGTAATTCCCCGTGTTGGCCCTTATAAAGGTAGCCAGGACGGCTCACGTATTTCAAGAATTGGTTATGATGGGACGCGCTACACATTTGTGGATGGCCTGCCCTCAGATCAAACAGCCATTACAGCGGGGTCTGAAGTTTCGGGCGTTGCCGATCTTGCATTTATTGATAACACGCTTTATGGAGTTTTGTCCGGAGCGGGTTGCTCACATGGTGTAAGGGGTATTCCAAACGGAGTTTTTAGAGTTAACCGCGACCGGTCATGGGAAATCGTTTCCGATTTGAGTGCATTTTGGATGAACAATCCAGTAGCGAATCCCAGTACGACAGATTTTGAGCCAGATGGTTCTCCCTATAGTATGATTAACGTTGGTGGAGATCTTTTTGTGGTGGAAGCAAATCACGGAGAATTGGACCGAATCTCAAAAAACGGTGTTACAAGCCGGGTCGTCGATTTTTCTGCAACACTTGGCCATATAGTTCCTGCTTGTGAGACATTCCACGATGGAAATTTCTATATCGGAAATGAAGATACTTATCCGATCACAAACAAATCAGCGATTTACAAAGTCACACCGGGAGGAGATATCAGTGTGGTAGCCAATAATTTCTCTACTGTTTTAGGAATTCTTTTTGATGAAGTGGGTGGCATGTATGTGCTTGAAAGCACAACCGGGCATCCCATGCCAACCCCCGGAACAGGTGATATTATCAGGATTGATCGTTCTGGAGAAAGAATGACCATAGCGTCCGGGCTTAATTTTCCAACTGCGATGACTTTCGGTCCAGATAATAAAATCTATGTCTCCGTTTGGGGATTCGGGGGTATCCCGGGACAAGGAGAAATTTGGCAGATCGACGTAACCTGTGTAAAGCAACATTACAATGCTATTCGAAAATAATATACTCTTCAAGCGGAGTTCCATTCGTCGATTAATCAATTTCTCGGCTCTAAGTAGTGATATTTTGCCGAATGAGTAAAACAATTAAATCACAATCATGAAAAATTTTTTCACTTGCGGATTATATATTCTCCTATATATGGTAATCCTTCAATCCTGCACTAAAAGTGTAAGCAAGTCCAATACGGGCACAAGCTCAGGGAATTCAGACACCTCAAAATATCAAGTTGACACTTATGCAGGTAACGTCGTTGAGCATTCTATTGATGGACCTACGGCACTTTGTATTGACAGTAAAGGTTTTCTGTATGTTGCCGAAACCAATCACGATGTTATCCTGAAAGTCGACCCGATCGCGCATCTCGTCGGTCCCTTTTCAGGAATGTTCGACCAGGCGGGATGTATGGACGATCCCTCTGGAAGCGGTAATCCCTCACTGGCCTTTCCAACCAACTTATGGATAAATGACGATGTCATATATATCGGCGACTACGGTTGTGAACCGAAAACTTGCACTACTACTGGAAGTTCTCAGACGATTCAATATGACAATCCGAACCATATTTCTGCAAATATTAGTGGCGTCTGCGAGGATTTCCATGGGAATATCTATCTATTCGATACTTACAACGGTATGTATATAATACCGCAATCTGATCATATCATTGCCCCCTTCGCAACCGGAACAAATTTCGGGATCATCAGTTCAATGACAATGGACGCGGATAACAAGAATATCTATATTTCTGCGGGACACAAGATTTTTGAAATCTCTTCAGATGGAACTGCATCGATAGTGGCAGGATCGGATTCACTGGGAAACAAGGATGGCTCCGGAGCCCTCGCCTCCTTCGGCGGCGCGATGGGTATCTGTACGGATCCCGACAATAATATTTATGTGGCCGATATAAACAATAATACCATTCGCGAGGTCTCGGCAGGTGGTACGGTCACCACCATCGCCGGAGACGGAAAACAGGGTTATCAGGATGGAATTGGTAAAAATGCGGAGTTCTATGCTCCAACCGGAATCGCATTCACAAATTCAGGATCTAATAATGTACTTTATGTAAGCGATTATCACAATAATTTAATCAGGAGAATTACGTTTCCAAAATAATAGAGATGCCCGGCAAGTCTGCGGCCCCACTACCTTGTCTTGGCAGGACTTGCCCGTGAAAAAAATCAATATCTGAACGGGAATCGCGGCTTCTGTTTTCTGGCTTTTCCCGGTCGGCTGGGCATATGGCCCGAATTCACCAAGATTAACTGAAGAAAAAGACTTCCTGATGATGCCATTATACTCCCCCTTTAATTTGGCTGTCCGGCAGCTTGAAGTTTTGTACCTCACATCAGATAGTTAGGGTATATGTGATTTTCCAAAATTTTGAGGTCAAAATAACGCTTATCTTAAATCCATTCCTCGTATAAAACAAAACGGCTTTGTAATTTCCTTTCCATACTTATAAGGATATACAGCCTGTCCGTGGATTTTGGACAGCTTTTGAGGTTCACCACCTGTGATTTGAATCAACCAATTAGTTTGTATCTTCCAGCGACATATCTTTCAAGTATCCACATGTCTGCAGAACACAAACATAAGGTTATTCTTGTAGCTGATGACGATTCAGAAGACCAGGAATTGCTCGGAGATGCCATTTCTGAAGTGGACCCCGAAGCGAAAGCTGAAATGGTATTTAGTGGCAGGGCAGCTGTTGAATACCTTGAAAAGTGTTTTGATAACGAATTGCCGTGTGCGATCATTTTGGATTATAGCATGCCTCATTTAAATGGGGCGGAGGTGTTGGCTATATTGTGTAAAAATTCGCGTTTCAGAGCCATTCCAAAATTTGTCTGGAGTACATCCAACTCAAAAGTTCATATAGACGAATGTAAGAATTACGGAGCGCTCAATTATTTCATAAAACCCGATAAGCCCGATAAATTATATAGTCTGGTTAAAGAGGTTTTGGCAGCGTGTGGTTAATCTTATTTTTCTTCTATGGGCAGGTATATATCAAATTCGGCGCCGCTTCCTATATGTCCAATGGCTTGAATAAACCCGTTGTGATTCTGTACTATTTTACGGCAAATTGAAAGGCCGATGCCACTTCCTGCAAATTGCTTCCTGTCGTTTAGCCGGGAAAACAAGTCAAATATTTTTTCAGCATCCGAATTTTCAAAGCCGATGCCGTTGTCTACTATTGAAATCTTATAGTACGCACGTTGTTTCAAGTCTTTATTTAGCTCTGAATCACTGACGGTTTTGGACGTGATCTTTATTACAGGTTTACGATCCGGGTGCTTGTATTTAATAGCGTTGTTGAGTAGGTTGTCAAAAAGTTGGCTAAGCTGGTGTGGGATACCGTTAATCACAGGCATCACCTCTAATTCGATGATCCCACCCGATTCTTCAATAACTTCTTTCAAATTAGTGATCACATTATCCAAGGTGACATTGAGATCCACCTCCTCTTTTGAATGGTCAGCGAAAGCAGTCTGAGAATAGGAAAGGATATCATCAATCAGAGTCCGCATACGCTTTGCACCATCAGTGGATCGCTGCAAAGCTGACTTTTCTTTGTCATCGAGCCGGTCATGAATCCGCTCATTGAGAAAGTTATTATTAAAAATGATCTTTCTAAGTGGTTCTTTCATATCATGGGATGCAACAAAAGCAAATTGTTTCAATTCCTCATTTTGAAATTCAAGTTCAGTCGTATATTGTTTGATCTTGTCTTCCGCAATTTTACGTTCAGTCAGATCACGGGTTACTTTAGAGAAACCTATGATATTGTTGTCCATATCATGTAAGGCAGTGATGACTATGCTTCCCCAAAAACTACTTCCGTCTTTACGTATCCTTACGCCTTCCTGAGCTGCTTTACCGGTTTCAACCGCCTGTGCCATGAGCCTTTCAGGTAATCTTCTTTCAAGGTCTCCCCGCGAGTAGAACATTTTAAAGCTTTTGCCTACCGCCTCTTCCGCCGTATATCCCTTGATCTTCTCAGCCCCTTTATTCCAATTCTGAATGATCCCATCTTTGTTCAGGAATAAAATAGCATAGTCTTCCACCTCCTCGACCATCCGGTGATAGCGCTCTTCGCTTTCCAGCAAAGCGGCATTTTTTTGAATCAGTTCTCCTGTGCGCGCTTCCACCAGTTCGGTTAACCGCTCCGCCGATAAGCGCTGCTCGTTAATATCCTGAATTACCCCCAGCAAGGTGGAAGGTTCGCCTTTATCGTCATAGACCACCTTTCCCTTTACTCTCACCCAATGCACCGAGTTATCATCCCAGATTATTCTGGCTTCATAGTGCAGATTACCGGAAGTCAATGACTCATGGTGCGATTTTTGTCTTACCAGGATATCATCTGGATGAATGCGGCTTACGATATCCTTTCTTGACAGTCCATGTTTAATGCCCCAGATCTCATCGAACCGATCCGATGTGATCATTTTGTCCGATACATAATCAATCTCATAGGTTCCGAGCGAAGCCGAGTCAATAGCCAGCCTCGCTTTAGCTTCCGCCTGCTCGATCCTTTGCCTGTTTACTACTTGTTCCGTTACGTCTGCGGCTGTGCAAATGATGCCATAGTTTTGTCCCATGGGATTGGCAAGAACGGCGTAACTATAATTATAATACCCGGTATGCGGTACACCCTGTCGCATAAGGACAAACATTTCTTCAGGCTGATAATAAGTTTCCCCTGTTTCGAGAACTTTTCTGAGTCGCTCCAGTAACGGCGTTTCTTTAAGTTCGGGAATGGCTTCCATAAACGGCTTCCCAATGATGGAACGGTCTCGTCCAAGCATCTTCAGCATCTTTTCGTTAGCCATATCAAATACCATATCTCTACCTATCCATACGGCCTGGGCAGCATCTGATTTGTTTATGATCGTTTTTGCGAAGAATTCACTCGCTTCTTCTTTGTGCCTTGTTTTCACCTGTTCTGTCACATCGTGGCAAAGTGCCATGACCCCTATGATCGCCCCACTACTGTCTTTATATGGCTGGTAAACTAAGTTCAAGAAGCCTTCCTTTTTCTCTCCATCTACGTAAACAAAATAAGACTGGTCATATAAGTAGACGGGCACACCACTCAGTCTTACACTGTTCAGAATGTTCAAGGATGGGTTTGCAGCTTCGGGAATTATTTCGAATAAGGGTTTCCCTAACAGTTCTTCCGTAGTTCGGTTAATTAACCGACCATATAGCTCATTGACAATTTCAACCTTCATTTCTTCACCGGTCAATACGATGATGCCAACCGTTGCTTCCCGTACCAAATTTTGAAAACGTTCTTCCGATCGTTTGATGGTTTCTATTGAGTTAACATATTGGGTGGTTTCGGTGGTCACAAGCAAAACGCCACCGATATTCCCACCATCATCCATTACCGGACTGTAACTGAATGTCCAGTATGTATCTTCCAGCCTCCCATTGCGATAAATTGGAATGAGTTGATTTTCATTAAATATTGATTCATTCGCTGAAATAACATAATCTATTTGCGGCCTCATAACCGACCATGTTTCTGCCCATCCATCTTTCCCTTTTTGACCCAGCGCAACCGAATGTGTTCCTTGGTCACCCAATATAGACTGGTAGGTGTCATTATAAAATTGGATAAGATCATCGCCCCACCAGAGTAACATCGGGAATTTCGACTTAAGAATTGTATTCAGTGTTGTCTTTAAACTCTGGGACCATCGATCCATTGGACCCACGGAAGTCCCAGACCAGTCATATTCACGTATGAGCCGGGTCATCTCTCCACCACCGGAAAGGAAACTGGGTATATGGTTATGGGTGTCAGACATGTGGGGTCTTCGCAGAATTATTCATTTATTTATATCTCCATCCAAGGTAGCGTAATTGCAACATGTCATCGTAACTGGTATATCTAATATTATAAAAAATATGGCTCAATATCCTAAATGTCACACCGAAAAAACCCAAAAACCGCACTTTTGGTAATGTTATATCACGATCCAACTTCCTGAAATTGTTCTCTTCACTAAAACGGGAACGACATTGCTAAAATTAGTGGAATCATCCGCATTTTAAATACCAAAATGGCGGCGAAGTGACCCGATACTGATCTCTGGATAAACGCAATTTTATCAAATGAAGGCCGTCAGGTCTATGGAGAAAGTAAAAATCAAGGATGTCAGAATATCGGGTATTCGTATCCAATGGCGCTTATAAATATTTTTTCCCTTTACTCGTTCCGCAGCGATTTAACCGGATTGTTCAGTGCCGCACCCACGACCCGCGTACTGACGGTGACCAGAGAAATCAGTACAGTCAGTAATCCTGCAACGGGAAAGATCCAGCCAGCGATGGGTGCCCGGTATGCAAAATCCTGCAGCCAGCTATGCATGGCCCACCAGGTGAAGGGGACGGCCAGGAGAAATGCGATGCCGATCAAGACAAGAAACTCCTTTGTCACGAGCAGAAGCACCTGCTGAACGGAGGCGCCAAGCACTTTGCGTATGCCGATCTCTCTGGCTCGTTGCTGCGTAGTAAAAGCCGCCAGACCAAAGAGGCCAAGACAGGCGATCAGGATAGACAGTGTGGCAAAAGAGCCGAACAATCGGGCTGTTCGTTGTTCTCCCTGATACAAACGGGCGAATTGCTCGTCCAGAAAGCTGTAACTGAAGGGAGCTTCGGGATTCAATGTTTGCCATCGGTGCTCCAGGTCTTTCAAGAAGCCGGCCATGTCCTTTGAATTGACTTTGATGATCATTCCCGACCCCTGACCACGGGCAAGCAAAAATATCAACGGTTCGATATGTTGTCTAAGCGAGACGTAGTTGAAGTCGGCGACGACCCCTACTACCGTAAATTCATCGTTGTTTGAACCGACGATACGCCTGCCAACCGGATTGAGATGGCTCCAGCCGAACTCCCGTACCGCCGCCTCATTGAGGATCGCGCCCGACGAGTCCGATGGAAAATCGGTCGAGAAATTCCTCCCATTGACGATCTTCATGCCCAGTGTGGGGATATAATAGTTGTCTATGGCAAAAATGCCCGTTGAGATGGTAGCTTCGTTTCCATTAGTCTGTTGATCCTTCGGGTAAAACAGGGCGTTGCTGCGGTGATCCTTTGCTGGAACGTCCATTCCCAAGCTCACATTCACTACCCGCGGATCCCCCAGGAGTTCCTGGCGGAAGGCACCACGGATATCCTGGTTGCCCAACAAATAGGTATCTCTTACGCAAATCACCTGATCTTTATCATAGCCTAATTGCTGATCCTGCAAAAAGTGCAGCTGCCGGTAGATAATAAACGTGGCAATGATCAAGGCGATGGAGACAAAAAACTGAAACACGATCAGGTAACGGCGAAGCGAGATGCCGCTGTTCCCGGCAGTCATGGGACCACCTTTCAGCACCCGGATTGTATTGAAGCCCGAAAGAAAAAATGCCGGGTAAGCACCGGCACAGACCCCGGTGATCAGCCACAACAACAGCAACATAATCAGGGACCGGTAATTGAGGAGGGAGAACCAGGTTAACTGCTTCCCGGCTAACTGGTTGAACCAGGGAAGGAGGAGCAGTGCGAGTGCCGTCGCCAAAACCAGCGCAAAAAAAGACAGCAACATGGCTTCTGTTAGGAACTGGCCTATCAATTGTCCCTTCAGCGATCCCATGACTTTGCGAATACCGACCTCCCGTGCCCGTCTGATCGCAATAGCGGTTGAGAGATTGGTGAAATTTACACAGGCGAGTATCAGAATAAAGATGGCCAGGGCGCCGAAGATATAAACGTATTGTATGTTGCCGTTGTGTTCCAGTTCACCATTGCTATGGCCATAAAAGTGAATGTTCCGCAGCGGTTGCAGGACAAAGAGAAAAGTGTTCACTGATTTTTGCGCATCGGCGAGGCTGACATTCATGTCATGGGCGACTTCGGGTACCACATATTTTTGCACCAGCAACGGCATACCCTTCTCGATCTTTTTCGGATCGGCCTTCTTCTCCAGCTGTAAATAGGTATAGTAAATGGCATTGCTCCAAGTATGACCGGTAGCATGCAGCGTGGAAAAGCTCATGATCCCGTCAAAATGGAAATGCGCATTGTCAGGCATGTCTTCCATAACGCCGGTCACTTTGAACAACCGAGATCCGGTTTTAATGGATTTGCCTAGGGGGTCTTCCTGCCCGAAGTACTTTTTTGCCAATGACCGGTTGATGACAATGCTATTCGGATCCATCAGCGCCGTTGCAATGTTTCCCTCGAGAAGAGGCAGCGAGAAGAAAGACAGAAAATTACTGTCGGCGAAACCCATTTTTTCTTCCTTGAACTGCTTGTCACCATAACCCCAATACCCTTCATCCGCCCGCAGGATCCTGGTAAAGCGCTGTACCTGCGGAAAAGAATTGGAAATACCAGGTCCTACTGCGATATCGACGTTGGGATAGATCTCCATCCCATTATTGGTTATCAGATGGATTTCTACCCGGTAGATCTGGTCGGCTTTTACTGGCTGGGCATCAAACTGCGATTCATCCCAAACAAACATCGAGATCAATAAACAGCAGGCCAGGCCGATGGCCAGGCCAACGACATTGATCAAAGAGAATATTTTATTCCTGAGCAGGTAACGCAGGGCAATGGTTGACCGCATCATTGACTGAACTGTTTGGGTTTATTAAAGTTATTCAATTATTACCATTGCCTGGCTGAGTACGAGGTCCGTAAAGAAAAGCAACGCGCTCTATCTCGGCAACCGGGTTAAAAGCTTTGCATTTTCTTTAAGATTGAATAAAGAATATCTTGCTTATATGGAAGTGTTTCTAGAAGATAATAAATCTTAGAAGTTATGGGGGCTACATGCAAGCCGACTTGCATATGAATACTTATTTTTTAGAACAAAGTCGCAGTCGATCTTTAGCTAATTTCCTAGTGTCAATGGAGTTCAAAGATTTCACTTGTCCCATTTTTTTTCCACTGAGAAGGAAAACTGTCTTTTAATTTTTGCCGCATCGCCTTGCTTGTAACTAAATGTAGATAATGACGGATTTTCAAACCAGCGTTAACAAAGCCATTATTTCATCTCCCATTACCGAGAGATTTCTCAAGCGTCCTTTTGAATAGTCGATAAAATTTTGCAGGCTTCGGCATCATCCCTGAAGAGAGACAGACCTTACCGAACTGGAATGAGAACATAATGGAAAAAAATCGCACAGCTCCCCTTCAGGAGATCCTATTTGGCTTCAATGACAAAACAGAGTCAAGAAGAGTACCTGCAATGCATTTATGGAACCAAATCAAGGGAAATTGCATTTCTAATCAGACCAAAAACACACGATAATTCATGGGGGATTTTTTCTTCTTGATCCCGATATCAGAAAAATCAACGCAGCGCTGAATGTTCTCACTGAAGTTTCAGGATCATGAATGCCTTTGCACGTTCAAAGACGGTTTCATTGGCGATGGCTTTTTCCATCGGAAGCTGGCTTAGGTTGACTTTAAGATTTTGACCGGATTTATCAGGGCCGCTTTAATCGCCTGAAAACTTATGGTGACCAGCGCTATGATAAGGGCAAGCGCGCCTGCCAAGATAAACACCCACCAGCTGACACCTACCCGGTATGCAAAATCCTGCAACCACCTATGCATGACCCAGCCAGCGAGGGGAAAAGCTATTGCCGCCGAAATAATGACCAGTCCGAGAAAATCTCTGGATAAGAGCCTGGCCACATTACCAGCGGACGCGCCCAATATCTTGCGTATTCCTATTTCACGTGAACGTTGTTCGGCGGCATATGTCACCAGGCCGTAAAGGCCAAGACAGGCTATGAATATAGCCAATACAGCGAAATTTACGAAGATGTTCCCCACCCTTTGTTCGGCATCATAAATATGATTAAAATCATCATCCATGAAGGAGCATTTGAAAGGCTGGAAAGGTGCCATCGCCTTCCAAACATTGTTTATATATGCCACCAACTCCGGCAAGTTGGCTGCATGGACGCGGATAGCCGCGTTACCCGGACTGCTTCCGAGCATAAAAACCAGTGGTGTCACCTGCTGCCTCAGTGAATTAAAATTAAAATCCTTGACTACGCCTAGAATGTGATAAGCAAGCACATTATCCGCCGATTTCGGAGCCTGGAAATCTTTGGGAATGTACAGATTTTTGTTTAATGGATCCGTAGATCCCATCAACCTGGCAGCTGCCTCGTTGATAATAACGCCCATTGAATCTGTCGGAAACTGCTCTGAAAAATTCCGCCCTTTTTCTACCGACATACCGAGTGTTGGTAAATAGTGCTCGTCTATATTCCATATTTGTAGCGATATGGCTCTTTTCTGATCCAATGTAGGATCCATAAACATAGGTGCCTCACTTCGGTTACTATTCGTCGGAAGAAATGTTGTCATCGTCACATTCTCTACGCCGCCAATTCGCATCAGTTCCGTCTGAAATGCTTTGGACCGGCTGCCCAGCGCGTCCGCATTCTGTACCACCAAAACCTGCTCCCTGTCAAAACCAATATCCTTGTGACGTATATATTGAAGCTGATTATAAATAATAATCGTGCTGATGATCAGAAAAATAGAGATGGAAAACTGAAAAACGACCAAAGTGCTCCTCAATCGACCAGACTTGAAACCCGTCGAAAGCATGCCTTTCAGGACTTTAATGGGTGAAAAGGCAGAAAGATAGAACGCAGGATAGGCGCCCGCCATAAGGCCGACCAGCAGGGCCAGTCCGATCAGGGAAAGTTGCCATTGCGGCCTGGACAGAAAATGCACCGTGATCGATTTGCCGGACAATGCATTGAAATAAGGAAGACAGAGCGTAATTAAAGCGACTGCGACAACGAGTGAAATCAAACTAACGATAATAGACTCCGCTAGGAACTGTCTGACCAGACTGCTTCTCAGAGAACCCAAAACTTTACGCACGCCCACTTCTTTTGCCCGGTTAGAAGAACGGGCTGTCGACAAATTCATAAAATTGACGCAGGCAATAAGTAAAATCAACACCGCAACTCCGGAAAATATATATATGTATTCGATATCGCTATTGGCTCCCAGCTCTCCAGTTTTGTTGGAGTGTAGATGAATATCCGTCAGTGGTGTGAGAACATATTTGGCAGAGTTCCCGCTTGCCTTAAAATCTTTTTCCGAAGAACCGATCATCTGCTGCACCTGCGGAAAAAGGTATTTCTCAACTACCTCGTTTAAATGGTTGGAGAAAAGTTTCGGATTCGTGCCAGGTTTTAGAACAATATAGGTATTGAAATTATTCATGACCCACATGCCCTGGCGGCTTTCAGGGTTGGAGGACATGGATATAAAAAAATCTTCTGCAAAATGGGATTGCGCTGGCATATCCCTGATCACGCCAGTTACCTTATAAATCGCCGTATCGTTGACCAGCAACGATTTACCGATCACATCCTGGGAATTAAAATATTTGCGGGCCATCGATTCACTGAGTACAATAGAACCCGGGTTCGTCAGTGCGACAGAAGGATCTCCACTGATCATTGGCATAGTAAAAACCTCAAACAGCGAGGAATCGGCATATTGAACCCTGTTTTCTTGGAAGTTCTGATTCCCCTTTTTAACCAAGAACCTTCCACCAAAATCCCGGAACCGTGTATATTGTTCAACCTCCGGATAGTCTTTTTTCATCGTCGGCCCCATGGGATCCGGAGCCAGGGCGCAGACCATGCGGTTGCCGCCGAACTGGATATCCCCATCTACTCTGTAGACGCGATCTGCTTTCGTATTATATTTATCATATCCCATTTCGTCCATCACGAATAGTAGGATCAACAGGCAGGTCGCAAGTCCTACTGCAAGGCCAATGATATTTATCAATGTAAAACCTTTGTTCTTCCAGAGATTACGAAAGGTGATCGTCAAATAATTTTTTAGCATACCTCCAGTATTTGTATCTCAAAAATGCCAAAAAAGTGCCGGTCTTTCAACTGGTTGTTTATAAGCTTATTAAGATGGCAATAATGTTTAAATTCTGTTCGATAATGATACAAAACCGTCCGTTTGACAGAAATTCAAAGAGGATGCATCGACAAATCTTGTCTTTGTTTACTGATCCGAACCGGTTTACTTGTCGCTTTTCTTAAACCAATGAACCTGTCAAACTGATCTAACTCTTTGTGAACGTTGGATATTGAAATTTTGGGGTAATTTTATTAGTTATGAATCAAATTAAGGACAGTTATAATATAGCGCTGGCCTGTATTATAGCATTATTTGTTCCGCGCCGATTTTTCAAATTGTTCATCCAGGCCGCCCACGAGTACGATCAGTAGAAATATCGACAAAGAGTCGGTATTTTACCTTGTTATACTATAGCCTGGTGTTAGATTTACTAGGATGACTAAATGTGAAATTCAGTCAGAAATTATCGGATTATTGGGTGAATTCTGCAATGCATTCTCAAGACCGCATTAGGCAGGTAAAACCACCCTTGCCAACGTTCAATGGCTCCCACTTTATCAAAAGGGTTTCATATTGGACGTGAAGACATCAAAGCAACGGAGCGATTTATCGTATATCCTGGCCGGGAGCGGTATTCGGTTTCAAAAGATGTCGTTGTATTATCCCTAACCGATATGATGCAGGAACTTCGCGGGATAAAATAACTTGAAAAATAGATAACCCTCGATCTTACAATTCGTGTCGCTGGGCACAAAAATTTTTTACAGTTTTCCGATTGTTTCGGGGTGAATCATTTTCTAAAATCCTGCTATAAACATCGTAATTTCAGGAATTCCCTCTAACGATTGTTCACCTTAAATCCCCGTTATGAACTGGAAATTGATCTTTCAACTCTCCTTGTTCGGATTGGCCATGGCTTTCGCCACGGTATATTGGATACCCCCGCACTGGGAACCTGCTTTTTGGATCGTCATTTTTGTTATCTGCGCCTACTGTATCGCCAAGCGCTGTTCCGGTAAGTTTTTCCTACACGGCCTTTTGCTGGGTATTGCCAACAGCATCTGGATCACCGCCGTTCACTTGTTGCTGGCTAAAACCTACCTGGCTAATCACCCCGAGGAAGCTGACATGATGACCCGGATGCCCTGGCCCAAACATCCGCGTATCCTGATGGCCGTCACCGGTCCCTTCGTTGGGGTGATCTCGGGAATCATCCTGGGAATTTTTGCCCTGATCGCCTCCAAAATCCAGAAGCGAGGAACGGTATCCGGCGTTCGATAATTTCCGTCCTACCACTTCCGCAGCGAACTGTCCGTATTACCAGGTCCAGTGCCCATAGAAGATGAAAAGGAAATTCAGATAATGTCCGCAACATCGATTAAGCATTCATGATCGCGGCGAATACCTCTTTTTTTTCGATAGGTCAAAACTTTTCAGTCTAAGGATGAAATGCAATACCCGGGGCAGTTCACCGGGTTCATTAAAACCGCTTTTCAGCTGGCGATCTGATAAACTTTTTTAGCCGTAGAAATCATGAAATCCAGTGAGCGTCTCCCGGCCCCTTCCAAAAGCAAAAAAAGACAGGTGAGAATTTGTGCGTAGTCGGAACGCGTTTCATGCAGCACCGCCCATATTCCCGTCTTAGGCAGCGCAGGCGGCATCGGCAAAGGACTCCGCCCAAAATACAAATCGATTTTTGTGCTGAGGACGGCCACGATCATCTGGACAATAAAATAAAAGGCCGTGATCCGGGTGAAAAGACCAAAGATCAACAATAAACCTCCTAGGATCTCACCGCTCGCAATGATATGGGCCGTTGTTTGCGGAAAGGGAAATCCCAGCTTGGTAAATCGCCCCACTCCCTGATTGACATAAACAAATTTTAAGACCCCTTCCCAAAGAAAAACCGTTCCGGTCATCAGCCGAATAATTAAAATGGTAGTCTGACCTGTTACCGGCGGATTTAAAAACCAATGCATAACTTTTTTCATTTTGATAATATTTTAGTGAATTGGAAAGCAAACTTGAGAGATCCTTCCCTTTCGTAAAAACTATTTACAGCATCCAGTGTGATTCCTTGATCAAGTACTCGTTTATCAAGCGTTTTAGGTAGTTCATGTAATAAGCCTCAAAAACTGGCTGATGTCAATACCTTTGTTGAAACGTTGATATTGAAAGGCAGAACCTTCATAGATCATTACCTTTTTTGGATAGGCATGTACCTGTTTTGGGTCACTCTTTTCCGCAGTTATACCTTTACCCTGTCCAGAACCCTGACCGTAGAATTTTGTTATTTAATTTTCATAACCGCCGATTATTATCTGCTCCACCATTTTTTAATCCCACGGTACCTGGTTAAAAAGAAATATGCGCTCTTTTCTTTCGCCCTGATAGCCTTGATTGCGGTGTCAGCCTGGTTAAGGACACTGCTTGCCATTCAAATGAATCTTTCGGTTTTTCATGCAACGCCCCTGCCCGCGTTTCAAACTGTACTGGTCAATTCCGTCATCAATATTTCCCTATGGGTATTGGTCATCACCGTCATTAAAATGTTTGCGGACCGGACCCAGGCCTTAAGACAAATGGAATCGCTGGAAAAGGAAAGAATAAAAAATGAACTGGACTACCTCAAAGCGCAGATCAATCCCCACGCCCTTTTCAATTCAATCAACACCGTTTACGGCCATATTGATAAAACCAATCCCATGGCCAGAAAAATATTGCTGCAGTTCTCTGAACTGCTCCGGTATCAGCTGTATGATTGCAGCGCAGACAAGGTCGATCTCACCAGTGAAATCGAGTATATCAAAAATTATGTATCCTTTCAACGACTACGAAAAGAGGATAGCCTGACGGTCAGTCTGCAGGTGGAACCGCCCGAGGCCGGATTAAAAATTGCTCCCCTTTTACTTGTGGTTCCCATTGAAAATGCTTTCAAATTTGTAAGCAGTTACTCCGATAAAGAAAACAAGATTTGTATCCGGCTCTGCACGAAGGGGACAGCACTGCATTGTCAGGTTTCCAATACAATAGAATGTCCGCAGGCCTCCCCGCTGGAGAAATCAAGTGGCATAGGCATTGCGAATTTAAAACGCCGCCTGGAACTTCTCTATCCGGGTAAATTTGAGTACAGGATACATGCTGACAACGACTTTTATGAAATAAACTTAAACATCGATCTGGTATGAAATGCATCATCATAGACGACGAACCCATTGCAAGAAAACTTTTGCAGGAATTCATCGAAGAAATCGATTATTTAGAATTGGCGGGACAAGCAGAAAATCCCCTCAAAGCGATGTCCTTACTGGCTGAAAATGACATTGAACTCATATTTTTAGACATCAACATGCCAAAAATCAATGGCATTGAATTTCTGAAAAGTTCAAATACGGACGCTCTTACCATATTGACAACCGCCTATACCATGTATGCCGTGGAAGCCTATGGCTTGGACGTAGTAGACTACCTGGTGAAACCGATTGCCTTCGACCGGTTTTTGAAGGCCTGTAACAAGGCAAAGGAAATATCCGACCTCAAAAAAATGCCTCCTGGTAGTCCAGATAAGATCACCGACCATTTTTTTATCAAATGCAATAACCAGATAGAAAAAGTATTTTATGATGACCTGATGTATGCAGAAGCCATGCTCAACTATGTCATGCTTTATACAAAGACCAAAAAAATGATGGTCTATGTCACCATCAAAAGCCTGGAAGATCAACTTCCTTCCCACCTGTTCATGAAAGTGCACAAATCATTTATTGTAAACATCACCAAGGTCAAAAGTATTGAGGGAAATATTTTAGACATCGGTCCCGAAAAAATCACCATCAGCCAAAACCTGCGCGAAAAGGTGATCCATGAAATTGTAAAGGATAAAATGATCAAGCGGTAGTAGCCCGCCGGAGCCTTCCCCCTTGCACATGTAAAGGCAGCATCCATTTTGACACCGATCGAAGCAGAAAAATTCTCATCGGGTTGCAACATTCTTTCCGGTCTCCTGTCCTTAGAGGAAAACCAACGCCATGATCGGGAACTACTTAAAAATCGCGGGGCGGAGCCTTCGGAAAAACAGGCTTTCCGCCGCCATCAATATCGGTGGCCTTTCGGTTGGTATGGCCGTAGCCATGCTGATCGCATGCTGGATCTTTAATGAGTGGTCCTACGACCGGCAGTTTGACAACTACCCGCGCATTGCGCAGGTATGGGCGATTTGGCCCAGCCATAAAGGTGCGCAAAGACAATTGCCTGCCCCGGTGGTAGACGTACTTCGTTCAAAATTCGGAAGCGATTTTCAGAAGATAGCCATATCCTCCCAATCGCAGGATCATGTCCTCCATTTTGGAGAACAGAAGCTGATCCGCTCCGGAAATTTTATAGAACCGGAAGGTTTATCGATATTCAAATTACCCATCATCGAGGGCAGCCGGTCCGGCCTGGAAAATTCACATTCCATCTTGTTGTCCGCCTCCTTGGCAAAAGCGCTCTTTGGCAACGCCAGTCCAATCGGTCAGGTAATTCGAATGGACGACAGCTTGTCTATCCAGGTAACCGGCGTTTATCAAGACTTCCCTTACAACAGTACCTTCCGGGATATTACCTTCTTTTCACCCTGGAGCCTATATGAATATTTCGATCCCGAGACCCGGTATAACCGCCACAGCTGGGGAGACAACAACTGGCAGATCTTTGTACAAATGGCCGATCACACCGATATGGAAAAGGTGTCGGCCAAAATTAAGAACATCAAAAGAGACGCCGATCCCTGGATCGATCCGCAGGGAGTCAATCAGAATACCTCTGAATTATTCCTTCACCCGATGAGCCGGTGGCACCTGTATTCCGAATTCAAAGACGGTGACAGCGACAGCGGTAAGATCCGTTATGTGCGATTGTTTGGGTTGATTGGCGTTTTTGTACTCGGGCTGGCCTGCATCAATTTTATGACCCTGAGCACGGCCCGCTCAGAAAAAAGGGCCCGGGAAGTTGGTATCCGTAAAACCATTGGTTCCTCCCGCAGACAGATCATCATTCAGTTCTATAGTGAATCCATATTGGTGGCTGCACTGGCCCTCGTATTGGCACTGGGTCTTTTTTTACTGTCCCTGCCCTTCTTTAACCAGCTGGCAGAAACACAGATGCATATTCCCTGGTCCAGTCCGCTCTGGTGGCTGGCCCTCATCGGATTTAGCATCTTTACGGGAATGATCGCGGGCAGCTACCCCGCGCTTTACCTTTCTTCCTTCCAACCCGTAAAAGTGCTGAAAGGAATTTTTAGAGTCAGCCGACTGGCATCGATGCCCAGAAAGGTATTGGTGGTCGTCCAGTTCACGGTTTCCATCGCCATGATCATCGGAACGGTCATCGTATATCGCCAAGTACAGTTTGCCCGGGAAAGGCCTGTCGGTTATGACAGAGGGGGACTGTTCATGATGCAGATGCATACCCATGATATTTTTGATCATTTTTCTGCTTTCCGCAATGACCTCCTGGCTACGGGCGCCATCACAGAAGTAGCTGAATCCATCAGCCCCGTAACGGAATCCTGGCCCTTCAATGGCGGGCTGACATGGACAGACCATCCCCGTTCTGTTCCTTCGGACCCAGATTTTTCAATGAAAGGGGTTTCTCCTCAGTACGCGAAGACCATCGGACTGCAGTTTATAAAAGGACGGGATTTTCGTAGCGAAGCCACCGGATCGGATGGTGGGTCGATGATCGTCAATGAAGCGACGGTCAAGTTTCTGGGAGTAAAGGATCCAATCGGTAAAACGATCCTGTGGCAAAAAAATCCGTTTACCATCATTGGTGTGGTAAAAAATATGGTAATGGAATCCCCTTATGAGCTGCCGGTTCCAGCCATGTTCTATCTGGAGCACTACAACATGAACCACCTTACTGTCCGGATCAATCCCGGACTCAGTGCACAGGAGGCACTGCGCCGGATCATGCCCGTCTTTACCAAATACTGTCCCTCCGTGCCCTTTGACTATACCTTCGTTGACCAAGCATACGATGCCAAGTTCCGAGTCGAATCCCGCGTAGGTCAGCTCGCCGGATTCTTTACCGCCCTGGCTATTTTTATATCCTGTCTGGGACTTTTCGGTCTCGCCTCCTTTGTTGCCGAGCAACGCACCAAAGAAATTGGTATCCGCAAGGTACTGGGCGCAACTGTTTTCAATCTCTGGAAAATGCAGTCCAGAGAATTTGTCTTCTTAGTAAGCCTTTCCTATCTGATCGCCATTCCCGTAGCCTGGTGGTCACTATACCAGTGGTTGCAACAATTTGCCTACAGAACAGACATATCCCTTTGGATTTTCGCCGCGGCAGGCATGGGTGCGATCCTTCTTACCCTGGTAACGATCAGTTATCAAAGTATCAAGGCGGCCGTTACCAATCCGGTTCAAAGCCTGAGAACGGAATAACCGTTATTAAAAAAACTATCTGGATGAAGTTTCCTGGACTAACCCAATAAGGTGTCCTGCCATAGGGAAATACCCCGTAGTTTGGAAGGATCAACCTACACAGTTTCTTTAAAAGAATTTGGCATAAAATTCACCACCCGTCACTGACTGAGTGACCTGGGCTGAATCGGTGGCCATATAAATGACTCCGCTGAACGTGCCCTTTACATAGGTAGAAGTAGCTTCCGTAATGGTGCAGGTAAAACTCTGGTTGACACTACCAAAATCATAGGTCGAATTCCAAATGGAAGAGGGTGCTGAACTGCCTAATGGTGACACATAAGACAAACTGTTGTAGGTGGTGCCATTCAGAGCGGAAACAGGATAGGTGCTGCCCGCTACAAAATTATCCTGGTCGGACCAAAGCTCCAGGGCAGATTCTTCTGTTTTGGAAGTGCCTACAATCGTCAAACTGTAAATTCCAGGACCCAGGTTCGATTTGGAGGCAATAACCGTAGAGTTGAAAGTTTTAGCCGAGCCATTGAAGTTACCTGACATATAGTAACCAGAAGAGCTCGAAGATGATTTTTTGCAGGAAAACATCACGATGGATAAAGCAAATAAGACGGCGAGTTTCAGGGCTGATTTCATGTTTTGTTATTTGAATGTTAACGCCTTACCAGCCCCAATTATTTTATTTGCTTTCAGTAAAAAAGGATTTTTATAGCATTGATTGAATAAAATAAATATTCAGCTAAAGAAAACCCTTAGGCATTTTGATTTCCTCGTTTACGGTTCTCGTCGGTTCCAAGCGGTATATCCCAGTAATAACAGGTCGACATCCCTCTTTGGACTTCTTTTAGTCTTTGTAATTGCATCCTTGATTATTCCGTTAAATAATTGACTGTTGAAGGCTTCTGGAATATTTTGCAGGATTTTTTTTCCTTATTTACTCCATATTAATTAATTGTTACGCCGAATTTTATCAATTACGTAATATTCAAAAAAAACAAATACTTGCATTAGAAGATAAATTTGTCTTGGAAACTACCTCCACCCTCGTCATAACTTCTTTGTGACAGTCGTTTTGTCTTAAGCCGGGTTTGTTTCTACAAACCTTGCTTTTTTTTACATCAGTGTTTTATTTTTTGCAGTTGTTTCAGCAGGGACCCCGACCAGTTCCTGTTATTTAAATGAAAAAAATACCAAGGGAGGCTTTTCTTATTCGATTAAACCGAAATTGCAGGAGTAAATACCTTATTCAAAAAAAATTATCCTATATGCCACTGTATACTACGCAAATAAAATTGCAGTCCGCCACAGACAGCGACTACAACCGGTTATCTGATGAACTAAAGAAATATTCTTTTAAAGTTTGCATGGATAATAAATCCAAGAAGGCCGCATCCTCGGAAGGTTCCGTTATTTTGTCGACCAACCAGCAGACACTTTTTGAAGTAACCTCTTCTGTATTTTCAGCGGCTTCTACTACGGGTAAGAAATTTAGTTTCACCGTAAGAAGAGAGAAAGTTTCCTCATAGAGATTGGTTTTATCATATAACTAAACCACGCTGGTTTTATATGAATAAGCGCTCTGCCTTCATTGCATTGATTGCATTGAGGATAACAGGACACCCAAAGGGCTCCGGGGATCATGTTATTCCATCCGCAAACTTTTCACGGGATTGACAACAGCTGCTTTTATCGCCTGGAAACTGATGGTGATGATCGTAATGACGATCGCGATCGCTGCTGCAAAAATAAATACCCAGGGTCCGATCGTGATTCGGTAATCATATTTCTGTAACCAGTTCTGTAAAAAGTGAAAGGCAAGAGGTGAAGCAATCAAACAGCTGATAAAAACCAATCCCATAAAATCCTTGGAAAGTAGGAACCAGACCTGCGGAACCGATGCTCCCAGGACTTTGCGGATGCCGATTTCTTTGGTCCGTTGTTCAGCCGTATAGGTCGCCAGACCAAACAATCCCAAGCAGGAAATAAAAATGGCTAGTCCGGCAAAAATAGCAGCCAACTTACCGACCAACAGCTCCAAATTGAATTTTTGGTTGTATTCATCATCCACAAACCGGTAACTGAAAGGATAAGCCGGATTGTATTGGTCGAAGATCTTGGTGATGGCTTCAATCGCCTCCGGCGTTTTCGCATGGGCCGAAAGGCGGTAAATAACATAGTTGCCTCCCCGTCCATGATTAAATACCGCTGGCTCAACCGGGGTAAAAGGAGATTCCATCAATGCATTTTTTATTACGCCGATGATCCGGGCAGGGCCGGAGATGTTATCATAGGTAATCAGTTGGTTGATCGGATTTTTTAATCCCATCATGGCTACCGCTGCTTCGTTGATGATGATATTGGAGGTGTCGGCATTCCAGTCGCTGGAAAAATCCCGGCCTGCGAGTAACTGCATACCTACCGTCTTAAAATAATTATCGGAAACCGAAATGCCGCCAACATTGAGTGCTTGAGCGCCTGCCTGCTTACCTGGCCAGGCTTCAATTCCGGTATGCATATAAATACCAGTCACCGGGCTCGATGCTTTGGCCACTGCTTCTACCTTGCCACTATTAAGTAAATCTTGTTTTAGCGCCGCGTAGTTCCGGCCCAGGTCATCACTCATGTCCGTCGTCATCAGTCGGTCCGCACTGTATCCTGTTGGCCTGTTCTTGGCATATTGAATCTGCTGGTAAATAATAAAAGTGCTGATGATAAGTGCAATGGAACAACTGAATTGCAATACAACCAGAATTTTGCGAGGCAGGGTTGCGGCGCGGCCCACCTGGATGGTTCCTTTTAAAACCTTAACCGGATTAAAGGAGGATAGATAAAAAGCAGGCCTGCTTCCTCCCAGCAGTCCCGTGAAGAGGGCATAACCGACCATGACGATCCAAAAAACGGGGCTTTTAAACGGTATGGTGATATCACTGGCCGTCAGCGCATTGAAAGAAGGTAACACCAATAAGACCAGCACAATGGACATTGCAAGTGCCAGAAAACTAATCAGTACGGATTCCACCAAAAACTGAAAAATCAGATCTCTTCTCAGAGACCCCATAGTTTTACGGACGCCGACCTCTCTAGCGCGCTTCTCAGACCGGGCCGTGGAGAGATTCATAAAATTGATACAGGCGATCAGAAGGACCAGGATACCGATGATGCTGAACAAGCGCACATAGTCAATATAACCTCCGACGGGTTTTCCGTTCTTGAAATCAGAAAATAGTCGCCAATTTTTTAATGCGTGCAGTATCACTTCGGGCTTTCCGGGCCGCATCTTGATGCCATTGTCAAATACAATATTTTTAATTTTGGGCGCCAGCTCCTCGGAAGTAACACCTGGTTTTAACTCCACAAAAATCTGAAATGAATTGTTGTACCAGTTGGTGCGGGCCGTACGCATCCAATCCTGCGTTTGCTCGCTGTAACCAAAAGGAATCAGGAAATTAAACTGCAGGGAGGAATTTTTTGGTAGGTTCCTCAGGACACCGGTTACTTTTAGATCGTGCTCGTTGTCAATTTTAACCAGTTTGCCCACCGGATCCTGGTCACCGAACAATATTTTCGCAGTAGACTCTGTCAGGACAATGGAATAAGGATCCTGCAGGAGGGTATTCACATTACCCTTCAGGAGGGGGTACTGAAACATCTTTAAAAAATCGGGTCCAATGGCTGCACCTCCGATGTACACTTTTTTATCTCCTACGATTAGGTCATGGGCACCCATCCAATCGGATTCCGCCACCCTTTTTACCTGCGGATAGTCTTTTCTCAGTACATCGGCCAGGGGAATGGACACGGCCTGCTGGGTATGCATACCCTCGTACTGATCGGTAAAATTCAACTCCACCTGATAGAGTTGCCCATAATTGGGTAAAAACCGGTCATAAGAATATTCATTGAAAACCCACAGACCGATCAACAAAGCCACTGCCATACCTGCCGCCAGGCCGACCAGGTTTAATGCACTAAAAATTTTATTGTTTTTCAGATTGCGCCACGCAGTTTTAAAATAGTTCTTAAGCATAATCTTGGTATGTGAAATGGGTGAATATTCAAACTCCCTTTCGCGCCCAAGAAGATGCCAGTTTTTTAACTATCTGATTTTCACAGACCTAATAGCTCATGTCCACTCAAAGCCTGTGCGGTCCTGATACAGGAAGCGTGCAATTTTTTTTCTTGCCATCTAGTTTGACAACTGGAAAGACTATATGCCCGCGCCAGTCCTTAACAGATTTGAATACACCTGAATTTCCCGGTGACTTGCCATATCCAATGGCGAAATGGTTCATTTTTTTTCTGTGTTCACGGAACGTGTACAAAATCAAAAGTGCACAAGCTTCAAAATAAATTTATTTCAAAACGCCTGATTTCTCGATTCCGTTGGCTTGGCGGAGTAATGACGGATGAATCTGTCGATTATTTATTCAGTTCATTGCAAAACAATCTGATTCGGATCTGTAACGACCATCTCCAGCCTGCCGTTATAGGTTTCGACAACACCTTTTACGCAAATCGTCTTGCCGGCATAAAGGATTTCCGGAGGGGTTTTGAATTTAGCTCGGTCCGTTCCTTTTATCACCACAGAAATTTTCTGGTGAGGATAGTTGCCACCCAGATTTAAAAAAGTGATCTGGTTGGATTCCAAATACCTACCATCAAAAACCTTATCACAAACAGTTGTATCCTTCGGCCGG
This sequence comes from Bacteroidota bacterium, assembly GCA_013289175.1. Classification (GTDB taxonomy): domain Bacteria; phylum Bacteroidota; class Bacteroidia; order Chitinophagales; family Chitinophagaceae; genus Puia. The sequence goes on along the minus strand of JABDAN010000028.1, from coordinate 11,619 downwards.
GGGGTCGTAGCCGGATCCAGGCTTTGATTCAGGACGGCCGCAAGCCGGATACCGGCCTGTTCGATCCGCTGGTGGATCAAACCGATGTATTCATCGTAGTAAGCCTGCCCGAGTTTTTTCCCCTGCGGATTTTCCTCGTAAATGCGGTTGCAGATTTTATTGGATTCGTAAAGCCAGGTGATGAGTGGATCCGCATCCCATTTTTTTATCTCCTCCGCGCTGGCTTTATCACATACTTTGGCAAATTCCTTGGCAGTGAGTCCTTCATGCTCAATCAAATTGGTATCCCAAAGCCAGTGAAGATTGGTCGAGTCTTTTTCAAACCAGACGGGTACCGTATTCCCTCCCTTGTCCTCGGCCCGCGCCACGTGCAAGGGCTGATGTAAATCGCCCACCAGGTGAACCACCCATTTCAAGGCAAATACCCGCAGGGCCTTATTGGCACCTGGATCCGCCAAAACATGTTCCCAATGATTTAGGGTGGAATAGACGTTGGGCATCGTCATATCATATACCGACGCCTTGAACTGATCAAAATTTTCATTGGCCGGCACATCAATGTAGTGCCAGGGGAACGTGGATTGAAAAAATGAATCCGGTCGAATTTCATCGGCATAGGTACTTATGTCGGCCAAGGTTTCATTGCAGAGTAATTCTTTGATGGCCTCGGCCGTTTTGAGTGTCAGGTGAGCCGCCGCAATATAACCGACCGCCTGGTGTCCTACCCTGCCCCAGGAAATTAAAAACAGCGCGATCACGACCGGCAAGACCTTGGGGAACTGAAATTTTACCATGGTGCTTTGATTTGCTCCAAATGCGTTCGGGTCACTGTATGTATATGGATTTATTTTTGACTCCCTGATCGATACCTGAGGCCAGACCTCCTCCCTCACTACTCAGGCTTAGTTGATAAACGAAATTTCCTGTGATGGTAAGGGTCGTATTGGGAATAGAAGTAACACCGGTCAAGCGGATGGTGGCCATCCAGGGATTCATACCCGAAACATTGGTACTTCCCAGGGTCCTGTATAATTTAACCGGCGAAGACGAACTGCCGTAGCTGTATACCGGTGAGCCAGAGGCAGAAGATTTAATGGTTAGGTAGGTGTACACATTTAAGGTATCATACATCGTCCCAGCAACCGTCAAATAAATCGTGTCGCCGACCTGCACGGTATCCTTTGTATGATTCAAGGCAGTGACGGTAAAGTTGGAAGTAGTGGGCGGCGTATAGGGTGGCACAATGGTATTCTTCGTACAACTCATGACCACTCCGATAAGCAAGGCTAGGGAAACCAATAGCATTTTTTTCATAAACCTTTTTTATAGGCGCATTAGTTAAATAAATACTTGATCCCGAACTGCATTTGCCAGCGCGAAACAATGGTGGTGTTGTTGGAATAACTGTTTACCAGGGGTACAAAATTGGTGGCATCCGCAAAAGGGAAAGAGAACAAAGGTGTTTTGCCGTCCGCCGCCAGGCCTTCAAAGGTGAGCGGAGTAGAGGTATTCTGCAGTTTAACCAGTCCCCAATTTTTGTTCAGGAAATTTCCCACGTTGATTAAGTCGACCGATAAACGCAAGGTATGCCGATCGGTTTTGGTTTGAAAAAAGATATCCTGGGTAACATTCAAATCCAGGTTCTTATAAAAAGGAAAGACGACGGCATTTGCCTGCGCATACTGTCCGCGGTGCGCAGACAGATAATGATCTTGATTGATAAAACTGTTGAGCTGAGACCAGATTTGAGCGGAGGTTCTCGGATCCTTGGCCGTACCAGTCGTTGTACCCGACATGGTCGAACTGTTGTAAGAACCAACGTCAATAAGGTTGATCTCCCCGGAGTTTCTCGGAATATACATCAGGTCATTGCCGGAATTTCCATCGCCGTTTAAATCGTTTCCATAGGTATAGGAACCGACGCCAGCCGGAGCCGCTTGAAATATGGCCCCCACGGAAGTGGCAAAATGATTGGAATAAGCTACTTTATAGGATGCGTAGGCAATCACCCGGTTGGGTTGATAATAATCGGCATAAGACAGATTGGCTCCGTTCGGATCGGCATTCCCGACAGGTCTTCCACTCCAGAGCGAAGAGGCGGTACTGCCCCCGGTAGCAATATTTTTAGCCTGGCTATAGGTATAAGACAAACTGATTAAAAAGTTCCTGTAGGTCTTTTGAATGGTGGCCGTCAGGGTATAGGCATAACCCAAAGAAGCATTCTTCATCAGGATGGCGCTGCTGATATTGGGGGTATCTGCCGTGGGTCCAGTGGCACCCTGGCCGTACCAGTATTTGTTGCTTGTGGAACTTCCGGTTAGGTATCTCAGGCGGTTGTCGGCACCCGACAGGGCATAGGCATGGGTCTCATTTAAATTCAGATTGGAAAAATATACCGCATTGATGTCTTTGGAATAGGAAGCTTCGACGGTAACGATCCAGTTGTCCGGTAATTTTTTGTCCGCCGCCACGCTCGCTTTTAGAACCGTGGGGTATTTAAAGTGGTTGTCGGTAACCGCGGCCCCGTAACTGGAAGCACTTTGCGTTTTGGTAGGCGGGGTCGTGTTGACCGGTGGCGGAGGATTGGTAATGGCATTGGTGGTGAATGGAACATTGGAATAGTTGCCGCCGGCAATCAAGACGCCGTTGTTTCCCCCCTGGTTGGCCAACCATACAAAGGGTGGTGGACCTGAAAATATCCCGAATCCTCCCCTGACCTGCAGGGTTTTGTCGGCCAGTGGTTGCCAGTTAAATCCGAGTCGGGGTGAAAGCAATACCGCATTGCTGGGTGCCTGACCGATATTGTACGTCGCGCCGTTTTTAAAAGTCAGTGCATCAAAATAGGGATTGTTCAGGAACAGGGATTTATAAATTGTCATGTCGTAGCGAAGACCATAGGTAAGTGTAAAATTGCTTGAAGCCCGCCAGTTGTCTTGGAAAAAGAAACCCAGCTCAGTAGATCCCGCATAGTAAAATGGAAAAGCCCCGCCAGGTATGTTAGACCATTGCTGATAATAACTGTTGGCGTTGGTGACGCCGTTGGCTGCATTGTAAAAGGCAGTCAGGGAAGGAAACTGATAACCACCTGCAAAATTGGGGACGAATGCATCCGTATATTTTCTTGAATAGTTTTGGGTACCAAAAGTGATTTCATGCGAACCTTTATAGAGCGTTAAGATATCGGCCAGCTGGTAGACATCTGTATTGATCAGGTTGTTGTAGGTATACGTTTCATATCCAAAGGATGCATATACATTGGAACCGTTGAGTATGTCAATCATCGGCATGGTAGCGCCCGCCACACCGGGTGCACGCGGGTCTCTTTCTTTTGTGTAACCGATTTGGAATTTATTGGACAGCGTGTTGCTGATGCGGGTATTTAATTCAGCCAGGTAAATATCAAAATTGTTGTTGATCACATACTGACTTCCGCTGAAGGGCAGCCCGTAAGTATAATTTTGCGAGGCCGGACCTTTGACAAAACCGGCGCCGGCCCTGCTAGTACTCTGGGGTTGTTCGGCCGATGACCTCAAGTAATTGTATTTTAAAGTCAGCGTATTCTTGCTGTCAATATTCCAGTCGATCCTGGCCGTAATCTTCTGACTGCTGGATGAAAAGGAATATCCCTGGAAAGAGCCCGGATCGTAATTAAATTTTGCTTTCAGAAAACTGGCGAGCGCCGTGAGGGAATCGTAATTTGCCTGTGACACTACCCCTGCACTGGGCGCCAGTCCTTCGGTTCCTCCGCTGGCCACGACCGTATAGGCAGGGGCCGTTTGTTTTACGGCTTCATAGTTGACAAAGAAAAACAGTTTGTTTTTGATGATGGGACCCCCCAGGGACACACCGCGGGTATAAAAGCTAAAAGGTGAAACGGGTACAGTCACATCTTCTACATTGTAACCTTGGGTATGGGGTCCCTTCAAATATGTATAGAGATTCCCCCGGAACTGATTGGTTCCGCTCTTGGTAATGGCGTTCACACCGGCGCCGGTAAAACCACCCTGCCGCACATCGTAGGGGGAAACATTGACCTGTACCTGATCGATGGCTTCCAGACTGATGGGTTGGGCTCCGGTCTGGCCACCCAGGGTACTGGAGAGGCCAAATCCATTGTTGAAATTGGCGCCATCGACTGTAATGTTGTTGTATTGGGCACTGCGGCCGCCAAAGCTGGTTCCAAAGGAGGTGGTATTGGCGGTAGGTTCGAGTTTTGTAAAATCCGAAATAGACCGGTTGATGGTCGGCAATTGCTGCAGTTCGTTACGGGTAATGATCTGCTGGCTCCCGGTATGGCTGTTGGAGAATATTTTATTTTGATGGGTAGCGGTAACTACGACCTCGGATAACTGGGTGGCTTCGGGTACCATCGAAAAGTCAGCCGTGTAATCCTGACCAAGAACCAGGTTGATTTCCTCCTGCTTGTCGGTCTTGAAACCGATGGAGCTGATGGTTACGGTGTAGGGCCCTCCAATCCGGAGACCTGGAAGATTGAAGCGTCCATCCTTGCGGGTAGTGGTGGAATACTTTGTACCGGAAGGGGTGTGTACGGCTACCACGGTGGCTCCCGCCAGACCGGTCTTCCCATCGGTAACCGTCCCGTGCATTTCGGCAGTGGTTTCCTGGGCCATCACCATATAAGAACTTAAGACGCAAATAACCGCCAACCATATTTGTTTTGTCATAAGTGTATGTTTTGTTACGCTAAGGAATATCAAAAATCAATTCTGAATGGATGGAACGGATTAAGAAATTATGAAATAACCAGTTGTAGAAAAACTGTCCCAGCAGGCAAGCAAAGATTAGCGAGTGTAAATGTCCGGCCTTGATTTTGTAAAATATAAATTACCTGAATTGTTGGCTTTTGGCATAATTAAGTTATGCACTTCTTAAATCGGCCGAGCCTTGGGTATGGCGGCCACTTGTAGCCCATGAATTTCATGACTATATATATAAAGGATATTAATGGAAATGGATAAGGACAACTTTTCCCGGTGGAAAAAATTTCAAAAGAAAAGGGCAGGCTGGATGTTAAAATAAAAAAATAAATGCTATAGGAACCAAGACCGGGAATGGACTATTCAATAAGCTGATTTTATTTCCTGGTTGTACTTCTTGTATAACAGGAGGGATAGATCTACACTATTTCCTCGGGGTTCACTTGGAAAAGGTTTTTGCTCATTTACCCATTGCCATTCCCAGTTGCTGATATATTTCCCGAAAGCCACCTGATCGAAATCCTTTCCAAGTTGGAGAGAATCACCGGCCATTTTAAAAAATTTTTCCCAGCGGACTTTATAGAAATCATTTAGTAACCCGCTCCACTGGCGACGGGAATACTCATGTAGCGGACTGTTTACATCTCCCCAGAGCGTTATCAGATCCCGGGCATTGCGTTCATACAGGGCTTTTTCATCCGGGTCATTTCCAAAGCTTCGGGCATCTGAGATCCATTGACCCAACAAGAAATCTTTCCTCGTTCCCAACAAGGAATCTATGTCTGAGATGATTTGTAAAAATTCAGTACAATATTTTTTAAAAGCAACTGGATCGGCATTCCGGTAAGCCCAAACCAATTTTTTATGCACTGAATCGGCATAGTTGGCCAATACCTGCCGGGTAATGTCTACCAGATCAAATTGAAATCCATCGCTGTTTTTGCAAGTTGCCGCCGCAGCCACCATATCGTCCCAGGCGGGAAGGAAATCTTTTAGGCGGTAATTTAGTTTTGTATTGGTCCAAACGGTGGAAGAATCAAAGGTGGGTCTGCCGGTGATGATGGATTCAGCACCGTCCCGGATCGTCTTGCCGTTGTAGGCGGTTTGCCTGAGTACTTCCCACGTTTTGACGGCATTCGGATCTGATTTGCCGTACCGGTTGGTAGTATAAAAGTCAAGCCATTTATTTACATCGATCGGATCATTACGCCAGACGTTTTCTGTCAGCAGTTCATACATCACCGGATTTTGTTCAATGCCTTCCATCGTCAGGCCAATTCCTGTCAAATGACCGGCGGCCGGATCATTCAATGCTTCCGCCGGCGCCGCCGCTACCGTATCCATTCTTCCGAACATAGAGATATTGCCTCCAAAGTTGTGGAGCATATTCCAAATCCATGGTTTACCATAAAAGGCATTCGTGCGCTTCCAGACCGGTTCAATTTCTGCAGCCAGGTCCAAGAGTATCATGCGATCATCCGGGACCGCATTGAGCAGGGCTTTTATTTGCGGGGTTTTCCAGAATTTACGGTCAATATAAAACAGCCATCCCTGCATCACCCATACCGATTGGGGGTCTGCCGCTGCCATACTGTTGTATAGCTTTGCAGTGATTTTTGCCAGATAAACTGAATCATTGGAAGGAGGCTCATTTTCATTAAAAGTATCGGCAGAATACAAATGATCCGTTCCAAATAGTTTTGTTTGCGTTTGTATAAATCTTTTTCCGATGGCTCCAAACAAGGAATCTTCCGGATCCAGAATATAGGTATCTCCAAACCCGTTTTTCCAGTTGGTTGCTTTCAACTTTGCACCTGGAAACTTCCTTTTAAATGCATCGGGAACATGTCCTGTGAATGCAGGCAATACGGGTTTCATACCCAGTTCACGCTCCCGCTGAAGAATCTTTTGTTGTAAAACCATATGACTCTTCATCCAACTGACTGGCAAGGGTCCGCCCCATCCGTCCAGGTTTCCCATCCAGAACCAGGAAAAATAAGCCGGGCCACAAAAAAAAGATTGCAGGTCTTTTTCTGTAAATCCCATTTCTTTATAGAGGGTGAGCCAGGTATATTCCTCTCCCGTCACTGCCAAAGGCATATTGATGCCATGCAGCGCCATCCAGTCTATTTCCTTTTCCCAACGCTTCCAGTCCCACCAGCTCATGGAGTAGTTGAACGTACAATAATTAAGATAATAGCGATAGGAGTATGGTGAAACCAGGCGTAGTTTCTGGGGTATCCGGGGAAGCATTTTCGGCAAATGCAGATTCGTTCCATTCCAGGTAACCTGACAATGACAAAAATGGGTAAGATAGTAGTATAGTGCAGAGGCCACTGCCACGCCATTCTTTCCCCGCAGAACGATTTGGTTATCTTTGCTTTCTATTTCAAAGACATCTCCTTTCCCCTCAGTCTGAAGTTCTTCCACTACAAAACTCGCGGCGTGGTCCGGAATGACCCGATGGATAAGTGCTATAGAAGATTTTGCATCCAATTGTGCCTGTCCGGTTCCGTGACAAAACACGGAGAGTGCCATGGCGAAGACATATCCAAGGGTTTTGATTTGCATCTTATCAGCGTTCTTTGGCTAAAGTTACTCATCGATGCAGAAACGTCCGGCATTAATTGCAAGTAATGCAGAAATGAGTAAGCTTCCCGGATCTATTTTAGGCATTGAACGACTGCCCGGTTCTAATATTTACCTACATCTATCCCCATCACCCTTTGTTTAACACTCAAACGGGTCAATGATGTCGTAAAATAACAATGCCTGTTTGTACCATGGCAAAAAGTATCAGTGAAAGGAGAAAGGGCTTGTACGGGCGACCGTTTATTTTGTCAAAGAAAATTAAAGTGATGAGGATGAGATCTACCAGGCTGATGGAAATCAATGCCGCATAGAAAAAATCAACGTGGAACCAGATGGCCAGCGATCGAATGAGACTGGCATCGATGAATACCAAACCGGTCATGACAATATATCTCATGTGTACAGCCGTATTGTGCTTATTTACTATGCCAAGTATATAGAAAGTTGAAAACAACAAAGTGTCGGTCAGTGGTAAGTAAAGTCCGTCCAGGATGACCAGTACATTTTTCGAGGAGGATTCACTTACCTGTTTATGCATCATACCTATAAAGGATAAAATTATAAAAGGCACCAAAATATAAGTAAACCTGCCTATGGACCGGTGGGCTGCATATTTCTTTTGCCGGATCAGCATCGGCTGGATAATGAGCAGGATTATCCAAAGCACCAGCACAAATACGTGAAAATGTACTATGGCAGTCGTATGTTCATTAAAATTTGGAAAAAGTCCAAAATAGGTTTTGAAGAATCCAAAGATTACCAAAAACAATAAAAGGATGAAAGGGTAACCGATATTCCTGTATGCTTTTTCCACCCCAGTGATTTTCCGGTAAAAATATTTAATAAAGGACCATGGGCTTAGTACAAAACCGACATTTTAATAAAACACACCATTTTTCAGGTTTACGGGAGCAGACCGGAGCGCCAGTTCAATTTCGGTGGGATTTTCACCAGTAAATTCTTTGAAGTCGCGAATAAAATGCATTTGATCGTGATATCCGCACTTATAGGCCAGCTGAAGCCAACTGATATTTGGCTGACTTTCTTTAATAAGCCATGCTTTTGAAAATCGAACCAGACGGGAAAAAAACTTGGGCGATAATCCGATTCTGTTCTTGAACACCCGTTCAAATTGTCTGTTGCTAAGACAAGAAGCCGAAGCCAGTTGCTCGATGGGCATAAGTCCTCCTTCCTTTATAAGAAGTTGCAATGCAGCATCTATTGGCAAATACTGTTTTAGATAAATGGATTTAGATAGCAGAAATTGCTCAACAACATAAATCATTTTGTTAAAGGAATCTGCTTCATTCAGCTCTTCAAGAATTAGGTTGATCTGACTGCCCCACACATCTTTTGCATCCATGCCGTCCTTTCCCAGAAGTGACTGCATGGGTATACCGAGCATACGATGTAAGCCTCCCGGTTGAAAGGAAACTTTGATGACATGGTGATGATATCCAAAACGAAGATTCATTCGAGAAGATGTCGGCCCTCCGATAATAGCAGGTGGCACTTCCGTTTCGTCTTTATCCTGGCCACGCTTGACGCTTATCCTATCGCCAGGATAAAAAAATAAGGATTGTTCCGGAAAAGGCGGGAAAGGAAAAACAGGTTTCGGTTTGGTGGTATCAAAATCCACGCGGTGGATCATGATGTTATTGATCCATTCCTTCAAGGCAGGTTGCGGTAAAAAAAAATGAAGATCCATGAAGAATGGATTACAAGATTTAAATCTACCCATTTAAGGTAGTTCTTTATATCGTTAGGAACATCATCCACAGAAGAGAATAAAGATGATCCGATGACAAACCGTTTATGACAGTCCGTTTCGTTTGTTTTCAGGACAAAAAGTATATGCCCACGGTTGGATTCACCCGGGGTCAAGTTCCGGACCCATTCCAACCAGTCAATCGAGGTATTTGCAACGCTACTCGGTCCTTAAACTTTGAATGGGGTTAGCGAGCGCTGCCTTGATGGCTTGGTAACTGATGGTCAGCAGCGCAATTCCCAATGCCATCAGACCCGCGGCTAAAAATATCCATCCACTGAAATGGATCCTGTAGGCATAACCCTGCAGCCAACGGCTCATCGTCAGCCAGGCAACCGGTGTAGCGATGACAGCGGAAAGTAAAACCAGTTTGATGATATCTTTTGACAGCATGCCGACAATGTTGCCGACACTGGCGCCAATGACCTTGCGCACCCCGATTTCCTTTCTGCGCTGTTCGGCCGTAAACATGGTGAGCCCCAGCAAACCCAAACAGGAAATGAAAATAGCCAGAAACGAAAAGCTATCCGACAGTTTGCCAATGGTCAGTTCACTGTTGTATAATTTCTGATATTCCTCATCGGCAAAGAAACGGGCGAGCGGAAACTTGGGTTCCATTTGTTTATACAATCTTTCAATATTGGCCAAAGCCTGCCGGGTTTCCCCCGGCTTTGTCCTGATAAACAAATAGCCCCAACTGGGTTTGTCTTCTGCTAAAAGCAACAGCAGGGGTTCGATGGGATCGTGCAGGGATTTAAAATGAAAATCCTTTACCACTCCGACAATGGTTCTCTTCTGTCCTCCGGGAAAGGTTAACTGCCGGCCGATGGGGTTTTTTAAGTCCATCATCTGTAAAGCCGTTTCATTCAGGATGACTCCACTGGAGTCGGAAGGGTAATCCCTGGAAAATACACGACCCTGAGAGAGCTGAATGTTCATCACTTTAAAATAGTCGTAGCCCACCCAATTGCGAATCACCATTTCTTTAGCATGAGGGTTTTTACCTTCCCAGTTCAGATCGTAGAGAATATTCACGGTATGAGAAGGTGCCTGAGCACTGTAGTCGACCGATTCTATCCCGGGGGCACTCAACAGTTCCTGCTTAAACACCGGATAACCATGGGCCAGTCCTTCGGGGTAAGGAAAATGAATATAGATCAGGTTTTCCCTGTCAAAACCCAGATTTTTTGTTTGTATATAGCGGACTTGGCTGGAAACAACAATGGTTCCAATGATCAGCACAATGGAGAGCGTAAATTGAAAAACGACCAGGACCCTTCTAAACAACAAGGCATTGGGACTAAACTTCAATCCCCCCTTTAAAACTTTTACGGGATTCAGGGAAGATAAAAAAAGTGCAGGATAGCTGCCCGCTACAAATCCTGTAAACAGTAAAAGTGCGGCCAGGACGAGCCAGAAATTGGGAGAACCGATGGGCAATAGAAGGTGTTTACCGGTAAGTACATTGAAATAAGGCATGGCCCATCCCGTGATGACCAGGGCTACTATACCTGCCAGCGTTGCAATGAGTGTGGATTCTGCTATAAATTGTATTATAAGCCGGAAACGAAGTGCACCCACCGTTTTGCGTACCCCTACTTCTTTGGCCCGTTTTACGGAACGGGCCGTCGCCAGATTCATGAAATTGATGCAGGCGATGAGCAAAAGGAAAACGGCAACCATACTAAACAGCCTGACATATTCAATCCGGCCTCCTTCGGGCCTGCCATCCTTATAAACCGAGTGGAGATAAGTTTGGTCGAATCGCTGCAAACCAAGTTGCGGATGAAAACCGGTCCATCGATCTGAATTCAGATAAGGGGATATAAAGTCTTTTATGCTGGCTTCCACTTTTTTAGGATCCGATCCGGGCTGCAACTGTATATAAGTGTATGGTGCGCGGTTTATCCATACTTCCAGCCAGTCGACGGCCTTGACCAGGTACTTCCAATTCAAAACAAAATCAAAATGCTGGGAGCTATTGGGCGGAAGATTTTCAAAAACCGCTGAAACCTTAAAATTATGGGCGTTGTTGAACAACAAGGTCTTTCCCAGCGCTTCCTGCGTGTTGCCGAAAATGCTTTCTGCCATGCTGCGGGAGATGGCAATGTCATCGATCGATGTCAACGCCTTTTCCGGGGATCCTTCCACCAATGGATAACTAAACATTTTAAAGAAATCGGTGTCAGCATAGGTACCCATCCGGCTAAAATTTCTATTTCCGACACTGAACAGGGTTTCATTTTCATCTTCCCAGTAACCGGTCGCCCATTTGATTTCGGGTATCCGGCGTTTTAATTCCGTCGCGAGCAAACCCGGCGTCGTAGGACCGGCTTCTACCTTTCCTTCGGAAAACACCCGCTCATAGACCCTAAACAAATCATTCTTATTTGCGTGAAACGCATCAACGGAGCGCTCGTCCTGTATCCAAAGCAAAATGAGCAGACTGCAAGCCATACCCAAGGCAAGTCCCAGGATATTGATAAAAGAGAACGTTTTGTTGCGAACCAGGTTACGCCAGGCAGTTTTGAAATAATGTAT
>JABDAN010000027.1:13900-35124 GCA_013289175.1 Bacteroidota bacterium | reverse complement strand
CATTCATTTTTTAAAATGACAGAAAAAAGAATATTGATTTACCCTAAGTCTTAAACCTTGCGCATGTCGGTTTCTATACCCCCTTATTTAAAAAACGGCGATACGATCGGACTGGTTTGTCCTGCTGGATTCATGGCGGCAGAGCGAATCGTTTCCTGTGTTCACACCCTGAAATCCTGGGGATTCCGGGTAAGAATTGGAAGAACCATTGGAGGGACTTCCTCCAACTACTTTTCGGGAACAGACTCCGAAAGGCTGGAAGATCTCCAGGAGATGCTTGATGACGAAAACATTTCCGCCATTTTATTTGGGCGGGGCGGTTACGGTCTGAGCCGGATCATCGATCAGATCAGCTTTAAGAAGTTTCGCAAATCACCCAAATGGCTTTTGGGATACAGCGATATCACCCTGCTTCATGCCCATGTCTATTCAAATTATGAAATTGCCACGGCACACAGCCCGATGGCGGGAGCTTTTCAGGATGCGGAACCCCACAACAGCTATCTGCTCTCCATCAGAGATCTGCTGACCGGCCAGAAACTTAGTTATTCCTGTGATCCCCATTCTTTTAACCGGAAGGGTGAGGCATCGGGCACCCTGATGGGTGGAAATCTGACCCTGCTCTCTCATGCGGTGGGTGGCCCTTCGGATTTCAAAACCAAGGGGCTTATATTATTCATAGAAGACATCGGAGAATACCTGTACAACATCGACCGGATGTTACATCAAATGAAAAATGCCGGAAAATTTCAAAAACCAGCGGCCATTGTTGTCGGAAGTTTTTCTGATATGAAGGATACGGAACGTCCCTTCGGCCAGGATGCCTATGAAATTATCCGGGATATTTTTAAAGAGTTCGACTATCCCGTATGTTACGGGTTTCCGGTCGGTCATGTCCCGGCCAATGTGGCCATGAAATGCGGAGTGGATTTCCACTTAAGAATTGATAAAGAGGGTAGTACACTAACAGAAATATAGGGGTGTTTCCGCCCAAAGGGCAAAGGGTGAAACCAAAAGCTCCTGATTGGTTTGAAATCCCTGAACAGGCTACCCCTACTCTTCAGATTTCCCATCGGCCGGCCTGCCAGGCCACAAAGGCCTTTATATTTAGCCTTTTCTGAGACAAGATTGAAAGGATTTGAAACATTTGGTATAGTACCGGCCTGGTGGGGCAACTAGTTTTGCGCATCAAAAAAAATTAAAACTTTATTTTATGCGCAACAAAACGAACCACTCTGTGATTGTGTGGAAAAACTTATTTTTTCTTTTTTTAATCACCCTCGTCTTTTCTTGTACTAAATCCGAATCTGGCAATCCTACATCATCGGCCATTACCGGATTTTCTTTTCAGCAATCGGCCAATCCCATACCGGTTAATTCCAGTGCCTCCATCAACGGCAGCAATATTGTTATATTTCTGCCACCTGGTACGAACCCAAATGCCCTGGTGGCCAATTTCAGTCTGTCGGACAGTGCCATCGTCCGGGTAAATGGCAACCCGCAGATAAATGGTGTAACGCCCAACGATTTTTCGTCTCCAGTGATTTATACAGTCACTTCACCCAGCGGCGTTCTGCAGTCCTATACCGTAACCCTGATAACCGCGATCAGTGCCGTAGACCAAAACGTGACAAATTTTATGGCAAAATACAATATACCCGCCCTGTCCATTGCCATTACCCTCAATGAAAGACTGGTTTACGCCAATGCCTACGGTAAATCAGATATTGAAAACAACCAAACAGCCAACATAACTGACCTATACCGGATTTCCTCCCTTTCAAAACAGCTTACTTCAGCTGCCATCATGGTCTTGATTGATCAGGGTAAAATCCATATGGATGATAAAGTATTTGGCACCGGTTCAATCCTGGGAAATGACTATGGTACGCCACCTTATTCGGCCGGCATTAGCGATATCAATGTGGGTGAGTTGCTTCATCATACCGAAGGGGGATGGCCGGACAATTCCACGGATCCCTTGCTAACGAATCCAAGTTTTTCAACCCAGCAGATCCTTAGTTGGGGTCTTGACAACGTACCCTTGTTGCAATCACCCGGTGGTCCGCAGTCTTATTACTACTCTCATTTTGGGTATTGCATTTTGGGAAGGGTAATAGAAAAAATAACCGGATTGCCATATCAAAAAGCCGTTCAGTCCCTGATCCTCCAACCCAGTGGAATCTCCGATATGCAGATCGCTGCCAACACCCTGGCGGGCAGGCTACCCCAGGAGGTAAAGTATTATGGCCAGAACAATATAGACCCCTACAGTTTTAATATTACCCGGATGGATGCGGCCAACGGATGGGTAGCTTCTGCAACGGATCTGGCCAGATTTCTGGTTCATGTGGACGGACTCTCTTCTGAAACAATCCTTTCTCCCAATGCTCTTCAGATCATGAGCACAGGTTCTACCGCCAATCCCAAATATGCCTGCGGATGGGAAATCAATCCCTACAACTGGTACCACCATGGATTGCTACCCGGAACCGGCACCTCCCAGGCCATTACGACGCAGAGCGGCAATTTCAATTATGTCATCTTAGCCAATACAGGTAGTTCGGATCCGAATTTCTCCAGCGATATGGATAACATTTTCTGGATGTCCTTAACGCCCAATTCCGTGTGGCCTGGTTACGATTTATTCCAATCAGCAAAACCTTAACCGATCATAAACCTGGAATAAATATCAGTACCCTTCAAAAGGAAATGACCTAGGCCGCAAGCAAAAGAGGTTCGGATCTCTTTGGCAGGCGCTAGGTCATTTGCCTTTTATAAAACCAGATCCCGATAGGAGAAGGAACCTATCGGTGGATCTGAGGATGGTTAAACCTGGGCGCCCATTTCGGCATGCTGGGCCGGCATGGCTTTTTCAGGATTGATACCCAATGCCGTAGCGACGGCCATGCCCAGACCGATATCGGCGCGGAAAAAATGACAGAGCTGGCGATTGATGATTTCGTCTTTTTTCGGTCCACTGATTCCACTCATGGCCCCCGAAATATTTTTTACCAGGGTTTTCTTATCGTTTTCACCGAGGACCTGCCGGTAAAAATTACCTGGCTGTGAATAGTGATCGTTTTCCGTGTCTGCGTTGCGGTCATACCATCCCAGTTCATGGTTACCTCCAGCGGGCGGCGGAACATTTTTATAGGATTCATCGGGCTTGATATGGTCAAAACTATTCGGGAAATAGTTCGGGCTGCCTCCCCCGTTACCATCCACCCGCATCATGCCATCCCTTTGATAATTATTGACGGCATATGGACATTTGTTAACGGGTATTTGTTCGTAGTTGGGTCCAAGGCGATGGCGGTGCGCATCAGGATACGACAGAATCCTTCCCTGCAGCATTTTGTCGGGAGAATAATCAATCCCGTTTATTACGTGTGCCGGTGCAAAAGCCGCCTGTTCCACCTGGGCAAAGTAATTCTGTGGATTTTCATTGAGCTCTAAAACTCCGACGTCCATCAGTGGAAAATCTTTGTGCGGCCAGACTTTGGTCAGGTCAAATGGATTGTATTTATGTGTCTTCGCTTCTTCCAAAGTCATTACCTGGATCTTCAGGTTCCATTTCGGAAATTCTTTCCTGTCGATGGCTTCGAGTAGGTCTCGCTGGGCAAAATCAGGATCCTTTCCCTTCATCTCAACGGCTTGATCATTGGTGAAATTTTTTATTCCCTGCGCTGTCTTGAAATGAAATTTCACCCATACACGTTCACCTTGTGCATTGATCAAACTGAACGTATGGCTTCCAAATCCGTGCATATGCCGGTATCCGTATGGCGTACCCCGGTCGGACATAAGAAACATCACCTGGTGGAGGCTTTCCGGATTCAGACTCCAGAAGTCCCACATCATCGTTGGACTCTTGCAATTGGTGTAGGGGTCTCTTTTCTGGGTATGGATGAAGTCGCCAAATTTTTTAGGATCCTTGATGAAAAAAATGGGTGTGTTATTCCCGACCAGGTCCCAGTTGCCGTCTTCAGTATAAAACTTCAGGGCGAATCCACGCGGATCCCGCTCTGTATCGGCAGAACCTTTTTCGCCACCCACAGTGGAGAAGCGAAGCAGGGTGCGGGTCTGTTTCCCAACTTCACTGAAAATCTTGGCTTTGGTAAAACGAGTAATATCGTGGGTAACTATAAAGGTTCCGAAGGCAGCAGATCCCTTTGCATGGACAACTCTTTCGGGAATTCGTTCCCGGTTGAAATGAGCCATTTTCTCATGCAAAATAAAATCCTGGAGCAGCAGCGGTCCCCGGGGTCCGGCGCTCATGGTGTCCTCGTTGTAGTAATAAGGAATACCCGCGGCAGTCGTTAATTTTTTTTCTTCACTCATACAATGGCTTTTATTTTTTTTAGTGCCTCCAAATATCCAGCTTTTATTTGATTGAAATAATTGATTAAATTTATCTTCTTATAGATTAAATTGATTAATGACTTTTACCCAACTAGAATATATTCTGGCCATCGACACCCACCGGCATTTTGCAAAAGCGGCAGAAGCCTGTTTTGTTACCCAGCCTACGCTGAGCATGCAGGTCAGTAAACTGGAAAAAACACTCGGGGTTAAAATATTTGACCGCAGCCATACACCGGTCGTCCCGACCGAAGCAGGCAAACAGATCTTAGAGCAGGCTAAAAAAATCCTTTTGGAGAAAAGCAGGGTGAAAGAAATTATTTCACTCAAGAAAGGATTGCTGGAAGGGGAGCTGCGCATTGGAATCATTCCCACCCTGGCGCCTTACCTATTGCCTTTATTCGTAAATCAGTTTCTCCGGAAATATCCGAAAGTCAAACTGGTGGTCTATGAAAAGACAACCGAAACACTGATCGATGCCCTGAGAGACTCCAGTCTGGACGCGGGTATCCTGGTGACCCCCTTGAATGAAAGGGGTATTCAGACAGAAGTGCTTTTCTACGAAGAACTGCTGGTATACGTTTCAGAGAACAATGGACTTTATAAGAAGTCTTATGTTTTGGCCAAAGAAATCGATCCGAATAAATTGTGGTTGCTCGAAGAAGGTCATTGCTTCCGGTCTCAGACCATCAATCTCTGCGAGTTATTCAAAGCCAGCAGACGAATCAGTCACTTCGATTATGAGGCAGGCAGTTTTGAAACCCTGCGACGGATGGTGGAACTCAATGACGGTATAACCATATTACCCGAACTCGCTACCCAGGACTTTTCTAAAAGACAACAGGAACTGATCCGTCGCTTTCGAAAACCATCGCCCATGCGCGAAGTAAGTCTTGTCGTCAGCCGGGATTTTGTTAAGGAACGGCTGGTCAGGATTCTGCGAGAAGAAATCATGAACCATATCCCTGAGAAGGTCAAAAAAAACAAAGAGGCCTATATTGTACCTTTGTAACCAACCATTTCAGATGAGCCGTATCAGAAAGATCCTTCTTTATTCCCTTGGAGAAAAACGTTATCTCAGCTTGCTGGCCAACTCCTTTCAAACCTTTTACAAAACGGGTCGCCTAGGCCGTGATTATCAGGACATTTATTTTTTGAAAAACTTGGTTCGTCCGGGTGATTATTGTGTGGACATCGGCGCCCATCTGGGTTATTTTACCCTGGAAATGGGCCGATTGGCCGGCAGCAAGGGCCACGTCTATGCGATCGAACCGATGTCAAAGTTTTTCAACACCTTGAAAAAAATGGTGGAAAACAAAGGGTTAAAGAATATTACCCTTTATCAGTATGCCATGGGTGCAGCGACCGAATGGGTTGAAATGGGGATACCGAAGGTGAACAACATGAAGAAATTTGCATATGCACGGGTCAAGCAATCGGCCACTTTTATGGAATACGTGGAATCTGAACAGGTGAAAAATGTGTATGGGGATGAACTGTTCCGCAGTTTACCGAAGGTGGATTTTATAAAATGCGATGTGGAAGGATTGGAAGTTTCGGTATTCAGGTCTTTTCTGGAAATTATCCGCACTCACCAACCCATTGTTCTGTGCGAACTCGGAGATCCCCAGGAAAGAAAGCGGTTGCTGGAGCTGTTAAATCCCTTTTCTTATGAGCTCTATTATCTCAAGGACAATAAGCTCAGGCCCCTGGAGGCTGAAAGTGAAACAAGACCGGTATCGCATAACCACTATTTTATTCCTGTAGCCCGAAGGAACCAGATGGCATCCATCCTTTCTTAGCGGGTGGGACCCTTGGGGAAGGCAGCGGCTCAAAATGGAAGGAATATGAATGATTGTCCTGCCTGAATCCAATATGGCTACCTACATCACGCAGAAAAAAAATATTTAACCCTAGTAAAAACTACCTGCCATCCCCAGCAGGGCTATCCTTCTCCGATCCTTTTCAGACTCAGATCAGGCAGGGGAGAAACAATCAACGGGAATTTTTCGATGGTCACGTTGGATGGATCCAGACCAAATCCCCTTTCTTCCGAAAGACTGGCTTCCTTCAACCAGAAATACAATTTCATAATGACTCTTTCAAAAAAAGAAAGTTCATTGTCCTGGCTCAAATATTTTTCCATCACGACGATCTGGAAGTCACCCACCACATTGTTCCTCTCCAGAGACTCATAACGACTGGTAATATTTACTTCCCTGTTTTTCACCAGATCCTCGACAACTTTTCGGATCATCAGATTTATCCGGGGTTCAATGCGGAATCCCAGCCTGAATTCCACCCGGATGATGTCGTTGGGGATGATGTGCTCCACTGAATATTCAGAGGTATAGGGATCATCCAGGGTGTCAATATGAACAAACCAATAGATGTCTGCCCTTTTCGGCTTTTTGTTGAGAATGGAATAAATGATTTTGTGTTCGATTTCCTTGGGGTTATTGGCACTGGTCATGTACATCAGGTGGGTCGCGAATTTTGGAACCGTGCGGTCCGTGCTCAGTTCCTGGATTTGAGGAATATAATTTTCCAGGCGTACAAATTCAACATAACGGTTTTTAATTTTCCTTGACCGGTACCAGACATACATGATGCCAAACAATATTCCTCCGACAATCAGGGTCACGAAACCACCGTGGGGGAATTTATCCAAATTGGCAAAGAGGAAACTGAATTCTATGATGAGGTACACACAGAGGTATAAATAAATCAGTATCGACGGAGCTCGGCGTGAGATCAGGTAATTGGCAAACAATATCGAGGTGGCCAGCATGCACAGGGTAATGGCCAGCCCATAGGCGGCTTCCATATGGGAGGATGATCTGAAATACAGTGTGATGCTGCAGCAACCTATGAAAAGAAGAAAATTGATGGCCGGAATATACAATTGTCCCTTCTGTTCGGTCGGGTAACTGATGCGGAATTTTGGCCATAGGTTCAGTCGCATACTTTCACTGATCAGCGTGAAAGATCCGCTGATCAGGGCCTGACTGGCAATGATGGCTGCAGCGGTGGCGATCAAAATGCCCGGTATCAGGAACCAGTCCGGCATGATGCTATAAAACACATTGTTGTGCGAGGTATCGAATACCTTTCCCGCCTGATTGTGTAATAGCCAGGCGCCCTGACCGAGATAATTGAGGATCAGACAGGTCTTCACATAGATCCAAGAAACCCGAATATTGGATTTACCACAATGTCCCAGATCCGAATACAGGGCTTCGGCCCCGGTCGTACACAAAAACACCGCACCCAGGATCCAGAACCCTTTGGGATACATGGTGAGCAGTTCGATCGCATATACGGGACTGAGGGCCTTAAATATATGCAGGTCATCCAGTAAATGGCCGGATCCCAGTACCGCCATCATACCGAACCAGATAAACATAATGGGCCCAAACAATTTTCCAATGGAATCGGTTCCGAACTGTTGGAGGAAGAAGAGTACCACGAGCAGGACCAGCACAATAAAAACGATGGTATCCTGGGGGATATAGTTCAGGTTGGGCAATTGCCTTAATCCTTCAATGGCAGAGGTAATCGAAATAGGTGGAGTGATCATGCCATCGGCCAGCAGGGCGGCACCGCCGATCATGGCGGGCAAAACCAGCCAACGGCGTTGCCTGCGAACCAGCGCATACAGGGAAAATATACCACCTTCACCTTTGTTATCGGCATTCAGGGTGAGCCATACATATTTTATGGTGGTCTGCAGGGTCAGTGTCCAGATAATGCAGGAAAGGCTTCCCACAATCAGCATTTCGCTGATGGCCCGACCACTGATGATCGCATTGAGTACGTACAGCGGAGAGGTTCCGATGTCTCCGTAAATAATACCTAAAGCAATTACGAGGTTGCCGAGTGTAACCTTGTCAATTTGTTTGCTCACAACTGTGCAAGTTATATTGGTTTCAAAGCAGGCCGGATTTTTTCAATGGCAACCAATCGGCATTCTCTGAATAGCAATCCGCACAAAGATATAAGGAATCAAATGAAATTAACAGAATCTTAATTGGAGATTTGATACCTTGTTCGTTAAACCAATCCCCTTAAGTGTTTTCATATGAATCTCAGATTTCTCGGCTTTTTGTTCTTCTTTCCGCTATGCATTCAGGCCCAGCACATCGTTTATACCGACCCCGAACAAGATGATAGCCGCAAAACCGATTTTGAAATCATAGGACGCGTAACGGGGAATATTTTGGTTTTTAAAAACAACCGGTCTGAAAATGCCATTTCGATTTACAATACCGACATGAGATTGGTCCAGCGGGTGCCCCTTGGTTTTTTGCCAGACCACTTTACCAATGTAGATTTTGTCCAATACCCCGACTTTTTTTATCTGTTGTGTGAATACCAAAAGAAAAACATTGTTCACCTGGAGGCATTCAGGATGAACGGGGAAGCCAAGGTAATCGGAGATCCGATCGAACTGGATACGACGCAGGTAGGAAGCTCAAATACTGCAAAAATATATACCAACCTGGTCAGTGAGGACAAACAGTACCTGATGGCACTGAAGATTAATACCAAGAGTGCCAAGTCCTTTACCTTTACTACCTTCCTTTTCAATAAGGACCTCACGCTGCAGGATCGCCACCGGCTGCCCATGTTCATTCAGGATCATGCCGATATGTTTACCAACTTTTCCCTGGACAACGATGGCCAACTGGTATTTACAAAATTTGCCCGCACCGGCAACGGAGAATATCTCTCCCATGTTTCCTTCGTAACCAAGGGTCCCCTGTCCGATACTTTCTCGATCCGGGACGTCGGCGCCAGTGAAAGGATATTTGATGAACTCATTCTCAAAGTTGACAACTTCAATAAACGGTATCTGCTTTCCGCCTTTTACTATACGCAGCGAAGAGGCAATATTGAAGGCTTATATACCGTCATCTGGGACAAGGCAACCGACAGCAAATTAAAAGAAACCCTCACCATTTTCAATGACGATCTTAGGGTCCAGGCCAGGAGTTCTGAATCGACTGTTAAGTCGGCTTTCAACGACTATTTTCTAAAGAAAATGGTGGTAAAAAAAGATGGCGGCTATGTGCTGATCAGTGAGTCGGAATTTACCACTACCCGCGGATCGGCTTTCAACCGGTCCGACTATATGTACGGACCGATGAACCCCATCGATTATTATTCTCCTTACTACAATCCCTATTCGCCTTATAACCGTTACGGACCGGGCACGATCAACCGCTATGATGCCGAAAACATCCTGGTGCTGTCCTTTGACAAGAACTCCAATATGGAATGGAGCAATGTGATTCCCAAGGCGCAGTTTGACGACGAGGGTCCCAATCAGATATCCTTTCAATCCATGAACACCGGCGGGGAGCTGCATTTTTTGTACAATCAGGCGGAAAAAAGGACCATGTTGCTGATGGATCAGAGTATTTCTTCGGAAGGGAAAGTAACCAGGCTGCCCACCCTGCACAATCTCGACAAGGGGTATGATTTTATGCCGCGGCTGGGCAAACAAATTTCCAGTAATCAAATTGTGATACCTTGCCTGTACAGGAACTATCTTTGCTTTGCAAAAATAGATTTTTAAAACCCCACAGGTGATCGGTATTTTCAAACAAAAAGCAACCACCAATGCTTTATTGCTGTTTATCTACGCGCTTGTTTTAAAGTTTCCGCTTTTCCTGCATCCCTTCCCACCCGTCCTTCATACCGAAGACAATTATTTATACCGGTTTGTTTTAACGGCACTCCATTCTCTCTTTGGTGAAGCCGCGCTTCCTTATGCTCTGTTGAGTTTTACCATTTTATTTTCACAGGCCACCCTACTCAACAGTATTTGCAACTATCATAAAATGTTGCCGCGTTCCAACTATCTGCCGGGAATGTGTTATATTCTGGTGACTTCCTTGCTTCCGGACTGGGGTCATTTTTCTGCGCCCCTGCTGA
Source organism: Bacteroidota bacterium (assembly GCA_013289175.1). Classification (GTDB taxonomy): domain Bacteria; phylum Bacteroidota; class Bacteroidia; order Chitinophagales; family Chitinophagaceae; genus Puia. The sequence goes on along the minus strand of JABDAN010000027.1, from coordinate 24,819 downwards.
TCAACTCCCTTTTAATCTGGTGCTGGTACCGGATGGTAGCCCTGTACAACAGCAACAGACCCGTATCGGCGATATTCAACATTGGTCTTTTTCTGGGTATTGCTACCCTGCTTTATATTCCGGCCATCGCTTTTTTGCTGCTGTTATTTTTTGCCCTGCTCATTATGCGTCCCTTCCGGGTGCAGGAATGGTTTATTGGTTTTATCGGATTCACATCGCCTTACTATTTTTTGATTCTGATTCTGTATTTTGTTCATCAACTTCATTTTAGCAATCTCATTCCTCAGATTCATTTTACTTTTCCGGCCATTCCAAATTCTGTATGGATCATCGCAGCCATCAGCATGCTGGTCATCCCATTTATTATCGGCGGAATCTATGTGCAGAACAACCTGAATAAAATGCTGATCCATGTTCGAAAAAGCTGGAGCTTGCTGCTGGCCTTTTTGATCGTTTCGGTCCTGGTGATTATCATCAACAAAGCAGGATCTTACGAAAACTGGATCGTAACGGCGATGCCCTTTGCTGTTTTCCATTCGGCTGCCTACTATTATCCCGGAAATAAGTTTCTTGTTCAGGTCATGCATTGGGTTTGTTTTAGTGTAGCCGTCGTTGTCAATTACCTGATGTAGCCAGTGTTTTTTGTCCGCAAAGCAGCCAGGTCTGGGTCATTTCAGAACCTGGTCGGACCCGCTTTTCGCGGGGAATTGTTATCTTTGTAAACTAAATGCGCTGGGTATGAAGTTTGGTGTTATCGTATTTCCAGGTTCCAATTGTGACAGGGATATGCAGTTCGCCCTGCAGGACGTACTGGGTTATGAAGTGATCATGTTGTGGCATAAGGATACGGACTTGAGTATGTTTTCAACCCAAGATTGTATTGTTCTGCCCGGTGGTTTTTCTTACGGGGATTACCTGCGTTGCGGAGCCATTGCAAGGTTCAGCCCTCTCATGCAGCCCCTGATCCGTTTTGCCGAAAAGGGCGGACTGGTGCTGGGAGTTTGCAACGGATTTCAGGTGCTCTGCGAATCCCATCTTTTGCCAGGCGTTCTTTTGAGAAATGCCAACCAACAATTTATCGGCAAGAATATCTATATAAAATCGGAGAACGGTCCCGCAATGAAAATCCCCATTGCCCACGGGGAGGGTAGGTACTATGCTGACCCTTCGCTGCTCGATGAGATGGAAACCAACGGTCAGATCCTTTGGAAATATTGCGATGCCGAAGGGAAAATAACAACCGATGCCAACCCCAACGGAAGTACCCGCCACATCGCCGGTATTTGCAACAAGGAACGCAATATATTTGGCTTGATGCCCCATCCGGAAAGGGCCGTTTCGGAAAATCTGGGAAACACCGATGGCCGCAGACTGTTTCAACAAATTTTTAACAACCAAGCCAATCTTCCGTCAGCCCTGAGACAATCTGCACTTGCCATTCCTTAGTATCTTCACCCCCTATGCGCATAAGGGTCGGACTGTGGCTTCTATTTTTTGGGTTGATATTTTTTTCCGGCTACAGCCAGGACAGTACGGCCATCCAATGGCGCGCCCATTCAGAAAAATCTGACTCCTCTCATTACCGGCTTGTTTTTGATGTACAGGTAAAACCCGGATGGCAGCTATATGGCCCGGGCCAGGATCTCAATGGTTCCCCTTCCATGGAAATGAATTTTGCGGACAGTTCCTTTTCCGTTCGGCCACCCTTTCTCAGCCAGGGCGATTCGATAAGGCATCCGGTGGCACTCTTTGATAACCTTCCTTTTACCCTCTATATTTCATCAGCCAAATTTTCTATTCCACTAAAGATTCAGGGTTCGGTCCCGGGAAAAGTTTTCGGATCCCTCGATTATTATTACGGGAAAGCCGATTCCTTTTATACAGGCAGTTATTCTTTTAATGCGAACCTGGAGGGAGGAGTCAATAAAAGTTCCCGGATCCTGATTCCAAGTTTCGATCTGAAACATCCGGTAAAAGATTGCGGGGATTCCGGCACCGCCGGAAAGGGACTGATGAGTATTTTCCTCTTGGGTCTGCTGGGAGGTTTTATTGCACTGCTCACCCCTTGCGTGTTTCCCCTGATACCGCTCACGGTTTCATTTTTTACCAAGAGCGGCAGCCAGGGAAAGGGTAAAGCGCATGCGTTTTTATATGGATTTTTTATTTTATTGATCTATGTATTGCTGAGTCTCCCCTTTTATCTGCTCGACCACCTGGATCCGGAGATACTCAATAATATCTCCACCAATATGTGGCTCAACCTTTTCTTTTTTGCCATTTTTGTGGTCTTCGCGATTTCATTTTTCGGATATTTTGAGATCACCCTTCCGGGCAGTGTAGCCAATTCGGTCGGCAGTAAGTCCGGAGGTGCCAGTCTGGCCGGGATATTCTTCATGGCCCTGACGTTGGCCATTGTCTCTTTTTCCTGTACCGGTCCCATCCTGGGTTCCCTATTGGTTGGTGCTTTGTCCAATCAGGGCGGAGCCATTCAGTTGAGTTTCGGTATGGGAGGATTTGGATTGGGTCTTGCCCTGCCATTTGCTCTTTTTGCCTTGTTTCCCCGGTGGCTGGGCTCCCTCCCTAAATCCGGCGGATGGCTGGGCTCCGTTAAAGTGGTTTTAGGATTTTTGGAACTGGCCATGGCTATTAAATTTCTTTCCAATGCCGACCTGGTTGAGCAATGGGGTTTGATCAAAAGGGAAATATTCATTGGATTCTGGATCCTGATCGGAGTGCTGATCACCCTTTACCTGCTGGGAAAAATCCGGTTTCCCCACGACAGTCCCCTGAAAAAAATCAGCCGCCCCCGAGCGGTATTTCTCCTTTTCTTTGGGCTGGCCACCCTCTACCTCCTTCCAGGCGTCACCAACACCCGGGCTGCCAACCTGAGTCTGATCAGTGGATTTCCGCCTCCATTGTGTTATTCTATTTATAAGGATCCGGTCAACTGTGGCCGGGGGGTGGAAACCCTGAGGGATTACGAAGAGGCGTTGGCCCTGGCAAAAAAACTGCATAAGCCGGTCCTGATCGATTTCACCGGATGGGCCTGCGTAAACTGTCGACGGATGGAAGAAAACGTATGGACCGACCCGGAAGTGAGAAAAAGGATGCTGGATTCCTTTGTGGTGGTTTCCCTCTACGTGGATGAGCGAAGGCTGTTGCCATCGGCGGCGCAGATGGTTTACCCAACACGCGGTGGTACACAAAAAAACATCCTGACCGTTGGGGACAAATGGGCAACCTTTCAGTCGGAAAATTTCAATGCGGTTTCCCAACCCCAATATGCGATCGTCAGTCCGGAGGAAAAAATACTCACCTATACCAAGGGATACACCCCCAAAGCTGCTGAATTCACCCAGTGGCTGGACTGTGGGCTCTCGGCCGCCCGGAATTAAGGAATCGGTGTTGGAAGGTGATTGGCGGACCGGTCCCGTGGCTGATGGGGGGCATCCTGCCTTGAAATGATGGGAAGAAAACGCGACCCTTTTAGAAGCATGTCCAAAAAAAAGACCATCCGGTAGGGATGGCCTTTTTAGTAGTGTAAAATTTTTTAGAGGGCAATTCTTTTTTCTACCATCATTTTACGAAGGTTGATTAAGCCGTACCGCATCCGTCCCAAGGCCGTATTGATACTGCAATTGGTAAGAGAAGCGATTTCCTTGAAGCTCAGATCGGCATAATGACGCAGGATAATGACCTCGCGCTGATCTTCAGGTAGAAGATCCAGCATGCGGCGTACCCGATCATGGCTCTGCCTTTTCATGATTTTTACATCAGCTCCGTCTTCAGTAAAATTAATGACTTCAAAAATGTCCCGGTCATCGCTGGTCTTGATGGCGGGGGTTCTTTTCACCTTGCGGAAATGGTCCACGCAGAGGTTGTGTGCAATGCGCATTGCCCAGGGAAGGAATTTACCTTCTTCTGTGTACCGGCCACCACGGATGGTGTCGATAATCTTGATCAGAACATCCTGGAAAATGTCCTCAGCCAGATACTTGTCTTTGACGAGGAAGAGAATGGAAGTGTACAGCTTGTCCTTGTGGCGGATTACGAGGGCTTCTAGGGCCTGTAAATCGCCGTCGCGAAATGAATGGATTAATTCATGATCGGTTTTCGTACGTAGCGAATTCATAAACTTCTACGGTTTTTAAAGGTGATAGGATATATGTTGGATTTATAAAAAAAAACGTTTGGCTTTTCGGTGTAGAAGTCCTTACTCTATAAAATTATTTTATTGTGTTGACAAATGTTAATCAGGATTTAAAGATATACAATTTTTGGAAAAAACAACATTTTGGGAAAATAATTTGTTCTAGAGGTTCCCAACACCCTTCCCGCGATGGGAAACCCTCTTCTAATTGTTTCACTTCCAATATATTTGTTTTTCCAATTTATGTCATCCACCACCAAGGCCAAAAAGACCGCCGCTCTGTCTACCCCCCTTTCTGCTTCCCAATCCATACAAATAAAAGGAGCCCGGGTACACAACCTGAAGAATATTTCGGTGGACTTTCCACGCAATAAATTTATTGTGGTCACGGGTGTATCAGGATCCGGGAAATCTTCGTTGACGATCGACACCCTATTTGCGGAGGGCCAGCGCCGTTATGCCGAAAGCCTGAGTGCCTATGCCCGTCAGTTCATGGCGCGGATGGACAAACCCGATGTGGATTATATCAAAGGACTCTGCCCCGCCATTGCCATCGAACAGAAGGTAACGACCCGGACACCCCGCTCGACTGTGGGCAGCATGACGGAACTCTATGACTATTTGCGACTGCTCTACGCCCGGGTTGGGATCACTTATTCACCAGTTTCAGGCAAAGCGGTCGCCAAACAGGATACCCAGGACGTTATCCAGGCCATCCAGGCCAGGGCTGCCGGCGACAAGGTGCTGATCCTGGTCCCTTTTAAGCAACATCCCCACCGCAATACAACCGAAGAACTGAATATCCTGTTGCAAAAGGGATTCAGCCGACTCTATGTCAATCAGGAAACCGTTCGGATGGAGGATTTACTGAATCCGCCCAAGGAATCCCCTGCGGGGAAAAAGTCCGAACCCACGCTTCCACCTGGCCATTCTTTCCTGTTGATTGACCGGATTTTGGTCAAGGACTTTGATGAGGATGACCTGCACCGGCTGGCCGATTCCATCGGTACGGCTTTTTATGAAGGGGAGGGTCAGATGTTGTTGGAAATAAATGGGACTGATATTTTGCCTTTCTCCAACCGGTTTGAAATGGATGGGATCCGTTTTGAGGAACCGGTCCCCAATCTGTTTTCCTTCAACAATCCTTACGGCGCCTGTCCGGTCTGTGAGGGATTCGGTCAGGTATTGGGTATCGATGCTGACCTGGTCATACCCGACAGAAGGCTGAGTTTGTACGAAGGCGCGGTAGCGCCCTGGAAAGGAGAAAAGCTGGTGGCTTGGAAGGACCATTTTATCAGGGCTTCCAAGAAATACGATTTTCCCATTCACAAACCGATTCTGGATCTGACCAAAGCACAATACCAACTGCTTTGGGAAGGCAACAAAGAGGTGAACGGGATCGACGATTTTTTCAAAGAAGTAGAACGAAATTTATACAAGGTGCAGTACCGGGTCCTGTTATCCCGATATAGGGGCCGTACGTCCTGCCCGAATTGTAAGGGCTACCGGTTGCGACCAGAAGCGCTTTATATTAAGATCGGGGGATTGCATATCGGCGAAGTATGCGAAATGCCGGTGGAGAAACTGGCTGAATGGTTCAGCCGACTCCGCTTTAATCCCTTTCAGGAACAGGTGGCCAAACGGATTCTCCTGGAGGTGCACAACCGGCTAAATACATTGCTGGATGTGGGTTTGGGCTACCTTACCCTCAACCGGCTGGCTAATTCGCTGAGTGGAGGCGAAAGCCAGCGTATCCAGCTGACCCGCTCCCTGGGCAGCAACCTGACCAATTCCCTGTATATCTTGGATGAACCCTCTATCGGTCTGCATTCCCGAGATACCCAGCGTCTCATTGGCGTGCTCAAAGCATTGCGGGATTTGGGCAATACGGTCGTCGTAGTGGAGCACGATGAAATGATGATGCGGGAAGCCGATTATATCATTGACATGGGACCCCTGGCCAGCCATCTGGGGGGAGAAGTCGTTGCTGTGGGAGACTACAGGTCCATTATCCAAAATGAGAAAAGTCTTACGGGGAAATATTTACGGGGGGACTTAAAAATTGAACCCCCGCTGAAAACCCGGAAACCGAAACAGTTTATCGTCGTTGAGGGCGCCCGCCAGCACAACCTCAAAGATATTCAGGTAGCCTTCCCTTTGCAGGTGCTCTGTGTTGTAAGCGGGGTAAGCGGAAGTGGAAAAACGACCCTCGTCAAACAGATTTTATATCCAGCACTTCAAAAACTAAAAGGTGAATTTGCAGACCGGGTGGGTCTGCATCAAAGCATCAGCGGAGATGTGGATGCCATTAGTCAGGTGGAACTGGTGGACCAGAACCCCATTGGAAAATCCTCCCGGAGTAATCCGGTCACTTATGTGAAGGCTTACGATGAAATCCGGGACCTTTTTTCAAAACAGCCCTTGAGTAAACTTCGGGGTTTTCAGCCCAAGCATTTTTCTTTTAATGTTGATGGAGGAAGATGCGATACCTGCAAAGGGGAAGGAGAACAGGTGGTGGAAATGCAGTTCCTGGCCGATGTGCACCTGACCTGCGAAGTGTGCGGCGGCAAAAGATTTAAGGAAGAAGTACTGGAGGTATTCTACCGGGGTAAAAACATCCATGATGTGCTGGAGCTTAGTGTGGACGATGCCCTGGAATTTTTTAAGGAGGAAAAAGATATCGTGCAGAAACTAAGACCCCTGAGCAGTGTGGGTCTGGGATATATTAAACTCGGTCAGTCTTCCGACACCCTGTCGGGGGGAGAGGCCCAGCGAGTCAAGCTGGCTTCCTTTCTGGGCAAGGGGAAAAGTCTGGGTCATATTCTGTTTATTTTTGACGAACCCACCACCGGTCTGCACTTTCACGACATCAAAAAATTACTGACTTCCTTCAGTGCCCTGATCGATCAGGGGCATTCAGTCCTGGTGGTGGAGCACAATACCGATGTGATTCAATCGGCAGACTGGGTCATCGACCTGGGTCCGGAAGCCGGGGAGGGTGGTGGAAACCTGGTCTATGAGGGGGTTCCAGCCGGATTGAAAAAAGTCAAAGAAAGTTTCACCGGTAGATTTCTTTAATGTGAACCGCGACCTTTCCGGCAAAAGATCGATTCAGGCCTTTGCTTTCAGGGTAATCATCCACACGGTCTAGGGACGATCAATCCAGGTGGATGGCATCTTTTCTGATTGTGTGCGGTTGGTTCCCAATATCGGTGTATAAAATTCCGTGAACTCACTGCTGTAAGAATAGGTAAGTCTGTCGGTGCGAACAGGATGCAGGGTTATTTTTTCGGGTGTAACAAAATCTACCACCGAAACCCCCTCGCGCCTGACCAGGACATGGACGGGTCCCGGATTCATGGCATATCGGGTCACTGAAAATCCTGCAGGCACGGGACTGGACTGTCCGTTCACTTCCAGCCAGGATGGTTTTTTCAGTAGGGTAACTACTTCGACAGAATCCTCTGAAGCCAGGGTGACACCCTTTTCAATGGTTATCACCTGGAAGTGATAAGGATTGGGCTCCGTATCGTGTTTGTATTTTTTAAAGAAAACAACCGCAACGTCTTTGTTATAAAAGGGAGAGGGTTCTCCTTTCCAGATGCTTTTATAATAATTCAGTAAAATAGAAAATCCTTCGTTGTGGTTGATTTCCGGGGCGAGGTGATGGCCTTCCGGATAGTCATTCCATGTTATGATATTCAGGATCGGCACCTCGTTTTTAACACTGAATTCCAGCAGACTCCTGAAATTAAAAGAAAGACCGGTGGCGATATATTTTCTCTCTCCCTTGGCCGTGCCTGCTTCAGCGGCCTCCTCGGCATTGTAAATATTCCAGGTACCCTTTTCCAGTAATTTGGAAGTATAGAAATCACAAAAAGCCGATCCGGTGAAAGTCCGGTTTCTTTGCTTGCAGGTGGTGGCAACCATGTCACCGATATAATTTTTCACATAAGGAAGGGTCCAAATCCAACAGGCAGGAAAATAATCCAGGTAGTCGTTGAGTTTTTCGGAAGTGATCTGTTCGTTGATTAAGAATATGGAGGCGAACTTTTCACCCACGGCCTCGGCTAATTTTTTGTAGGCGAGGGCGACATAATAGGGTTTTGAATAGCCATGCAAATCAGCTGGAATATCAGCCAGGCCTTCTCCGTTCCACTGGTACAAGATCAGTCTTCCGTCGGGTGTTCGAAGCCAATGGGAATTGTTTTTTCCGACTGCCTCAAAAATTTCATTCATCCTCTTTGCATAAGATTCAATCCGGGACTCTTCGCTGGCCCCCGAAGGATGGGAAATGCAGAATGTAAAGTAAAAATCAATGTGCTGTTTTTCTGCGACACGAAAATACGCTTCGATGATTTTATCCCAGCTTTCTGTGCCCAGGGGATAATAGAATTGAAAACCGTCAATGCCGCTGGCTTTGGCCGCCCGCATTTCAAATGCAACCGCACTATCCAGCGAAGCATTTTTTAACAGGTCGTCTTCCATCGGTAGTACCTGGGTCAATCCTCCTATGGAAGCGGTTGTATTTTCCGATCCGGAATAATATTCCGGGTTGCAGCTGTCTTCGAATTTATGGCCCTTGTAGCGGATGATATTGGTCATGCAATGAGCGATCACCAACTTCCGGGAGGTGATGGGAAGACGCAGTATGCTGTCATTTTTTTTGAAGGTCTTGCCCCAGCGTACCTGCGCAATATAAGTTCGCCAAGAGCAAAAAAAATTTCCATTTGCCCCGGTGGGGCCGGTTGGGAAGTTGCATAGATGCAGATTAAGGAGTATGGGATGAAGAGGGGGTTGTACATCGTTTTACAATCCCCCATCGCTTCATCTGCCAACTAAAGTATACTATTCGTAGCCAGGATTCTGTTGGTTAGCCACCAATGGATTTGAATTGAGTTCACCGGTTGGTATCGGCCAGGCGTAGGACTTGTCGGTCCAGACAAATGGTGCTCCGTTCAGGGATCGGGCTGTAACAAAAAAGGCATCTTCCGAAGCGCCGAGATGCCAGCGACATACATCAAACCACCAAGTGCCTTCGTTGAATAACTCAGCCCATCTTTCATAATAGAGCGGATTGTTGCCCAGCACCGGATCGCCCGCTAAACTGGCCGGTGTAGCGCTCGTCAGGCTCGTGTAATCCAGGGAGGAGGGCAGGTCCACTGGCAGATTATAGGCTCTGCGTCTAACTTTGTTTAAGTATTCCACGGCCGTCGGTACATCGCCGGAATTGGCTGCTGTTTCTGCATACAGTAAATAGACATCGGCCAGTCGCAAGATGTATTTGTTGTTGCCTTCTTCCGGATTGTTGCCGATGTTGTTAAAAAGGCTGGCGTATTTTCTCATACCCCATCCATATTCACTGCTCAGGTTGGCGTCACCGAAAATATAGCTGGGCCTTGATACGGGATACCAGTTGCTGGATGCCGGCGCAGCCCATTGCAGGGAGTCCAGCCAGGGTTGCACGCAGTTCACGTAAATGCGGGGGTCTACCGTTTGATTTGACCGTGCAGCCAGCGCCTTGGCCTTATAGACGGGATCCATCACCATTTTTGGATTGGAAAAACTGGCAGGAAGGCTGTTGTTAAAATTCGGGTTGTTCACCAGGGTATAGGTACCCAGGGTATAACCGAACCGGATGATGTTGTTGTCATGCACTCCAATATTTCCTCCATAACCCATCGGCTGAGAACTTTGTTCTGTTCCGTCCGCGCCCAGGGCATAGGGAGACCATATCAAACCATTGATGGAAGTGGCGTTGGGAGGACCGCCATAAACACCATAGTCTCCATTGCTGTTGGGATCGATATTTAATTCAAACAAGGACTCCTGATTGAATTCGTATTTGGGATCGCCGATAAAGGATGCGCGGTAATCATCGTAATTCATCAATGTTTTGCCGCTGTGCTGGATAACATCCAGGAGCGTGGTTTTCGCATCGGCCCAGTCCTTGGTAAAAACATAGGATTTTCCCAGCAAGGATTTGGCAGACCATTCCGTTGCTCTGGCAATATCGTTTCCAGTCCAAACCTGGCCCTTGAGTAAGGTAGCGGCCTTCTGCAGATCGCTGATGATCTGCGCCCAAACGGCTTTGATGGAACTGCGACCCTGCTGGGTAGCTTCCAGGCTCGCCGGAAGTCCTATAAAAAGAGGAACACCCAGGGTATCGGTGGCCGAGGGATTGACCAGATTGTCTTCTCCAAATAAAGTCTCCAGCTGGAAATAATAATATGCGCGCAGGAAATAAGCCTGACCCCGGGCAAGATCAACGGCTGGCAGATCTGTGGGCTTAGCAAATTTGGCTGCATAGGAATCATCAGCCGCCAGGGAGACATTGCAGTTTTTGACGCCAGCATACAATGCCTGCCATACGCCCCCTTCCATTCCGTTGGATGCGGTCAGGGTATTGATGGCCACAAAACCACCAAAGTCTCCTGCCCCGTACTGACCATCGGAAGTATGGGTAGCGTTGGCCATCATCTTTGTGAGATAATTAAAACCGAACAGGTTCTGATCCCTCAGATTTGAATAACAGGAAGCCAGGACGCTGTTTACATCATCCATCGTCGCCGGATAGTTACCGGTCGCATACTGATTGGTCGGGCTTACTTCCGAAGTAGGCGCTTTGGTACATCCAGCCATAAAACCCAGGACCAGGATGCTTGAAATTATTTTCTTGTACATTTTTTTAGATTTTAGTGGATTAAAAATTGACATCCAGGCCAACAGAATAAAGTTTGGTCTGCGGATATTGCGGAACCACATCTAC
>JABDAN010000027.1:0-13890 GCA_013289175.1 Bacteroidota bacterium | reverse complement strand
CCCTTGGATGCCGCATCGGAATAAGAACTTCCGAGTTCCGGATCCAGTCCGGAATATTTGGTGATGGTGAACAAATTGTTGCCCATCACAAAAAGCCGTGCATTTTTAACGCTGATCTTAGAAAGCAGGCTATTGGAAAAAGTATATCCGATCTGCAGATTTTTTAGTTTCAGGTAACTGCCGTTTTCTACATAGTAACTGCTGACCGAATTGTAGTTTCCGTTGGGATCAGCCGTGAGGGCTCTTGGCTGATTGGTCAGCCCGTTGGTTCCGAAATAAGAATCATTGAATACCTGGGCCGTCGTGTTGCCATCTGAAAATGGAAATTGTTCATAGGCTTTCACCCCGTTGAAAAGATCGACTCCGGCGACGCCATTGAATAAGGCTGCCAGATCAAACCCTTCATAGTTGAATACCATATGGATCCCGTAAACCAGTTTTGGATTGGGATTGCCTATCACCTGACGATCCGAGGAGTTGATGATGCCATCTCCGTTCAAATCCTGGAACTGCAGGTCTCCGGCTTTGGCGACATTGCCGTTCACGGTCTGAACCGAAGCATCTTTGTCTGTTTTGAAAATGCCCAGCACTTTATATCCGTAAAAAGAACCGAATGGCAGCCCGGCCTTGGTGATCGTGATGTTGGAGGTGCCCATCAGGTTATAACCACTCGCATCCAGGTTGTTGAAATAGTTTCGGCCATCATATAAGGCGTCATTGGTAATGTTGTCCAGGTTGGTTACTTTATTCTGATTGAATCCCATCGTTACGCTGACATCATATCCGAACTTGCCGGCATGGTCGCGGTATCCGATGGTAATATCCTCACCCTTGCTGCTGACATCTCCGATATTTACGAAATAGGGTGCGGTGAATCCGGAGCTTTCCGGCAGCGGCAAGGCGTACAACATATTTTTCGTAATGCGGTTGTACCATTCGAAAGTGAAATACAATTTTCCTTTTAATGCTTCTCCATCGATGCCCAGATCGGTTTCATAAACCGTTTCCCAATGCAGGTTCGGATTGGGAACGGAATTGACCGAGTTGGCGATCAGCAAGGGTGCGTTGGGTGCAAAATTCTGACCGCCATTGGCAAAGCCCCCTTGTGTTCCCATGAACTGGCTATAGGTAGCCAGGTAAGAATAGGGAGGAATATTGCTGTTTCCCAGGCTTCCATAACTGCCGCGTAATTTCAGGGCGTTGAAAAAAGTCACTGGTTTGAAGAATGCTTCTTCTCCGATGTTCCAGCCGGCGGAAACGGCACCGAAGGTTGCTTTTTGTTTGTCGGGTCCGAATACCGTGTAGTTCGCGTCCTGGCGCAGAGAACCGGAGATCAGATAACGGTTATCATAGTTATAATTTAATCTTCCGAAGAAGGACTTAATCAATCCCTGCGGATCCTCCTGACCGAAAGTGGAGATGGTCGAGGCAGAGGTTTGCAGAAAGGAATACCCGGGCAATCCAATGGCAGATTCCGTGGTATTGATGTTATTGTAATCGGAGGTAATCTGCTCATAGCCTATGATGGCATTGATGTGGTTCTTTCCGAAAGCCTGGTCATAAGTCAATACTTCGTTGCTCAGGACCTGTGTGCTCAGGATAGAATACTTGTTGAGCGAATTGGTTGGCGGCGTGCTGGGTCCGAAATTTTGGTTGTTTTGAAAATAATTCTGGTTTTCATTGTAATAAGAATAGCCGATATTGGCTCTGAAGGAAAGATGCAAGGGTAGTTTGATATCTGCATATACATTTCCCTGGAGGTAGTCTTTTGTATTAGAAATGTCGGCCGATTCTACCACGCCCAAGGGATTGGGGCCACCGAAACTAATGGGGTAACCCGGCGGCACGGTGCCATAGGTTCCATCTTCATTGTACAACGGAATAATGGGAAGGGAACGAAAAGGGGCATTCTTCAGCATGGGCACGGTAGAACCCACCGGAGACGTGGTGCGAACAGAAAGGGCCAGATTTTCACCCAACCGGATATAATCACCCAGTTTGAAATCTGTATTGATCCGGACTCCGCCGATATTAGAATAGTTTTTCAGAAAAATTCCTTTTTGTGCATTGTAAAAACCGGAGAACAGGTAGTTGACAACCGGTGAGGATCCGGATACGGACAGATTGTAATTCTGTTCATTGCCGTTGCGGTAAATGGCATCGGTCCAGTCCGTGTTGGCCAAGGTATCGGTTTGATCTGCGTTTTGAAAAAAGGAAGGATTCAATACGTTTTCCATTTTAATGTATTGCGGTGTAGTAAGCATGTGAATCAACTTGGGTTGAGTCACGCCAAACCGCATATCGAAATTGATCAGGGGCTTTTGACCACTTCCTTTTTTTGTGGTGATCAGGATCACGCCACCGGCCGCAGCGGCTCCATAGATGGCCGCAGCGCTGGCATCCTTGAGGATGTCAATGGTTGCAATATCCTGAACATTGATGTTGTCACTGGGAACCTGAACACCATCCACTACATAGAGTGGATTGGGCTGATGAAGCGAAGAAAGTCCCCGGATAATAATGGTAGGTTCAGCATCAGGGGCCCCTGAATTCTTGATGACTTCAACCCCGGCAGCTCTTCCCTGCAAGGCACCCGCCGCATCGGTTACCGGAAGGTCTTTGATGGAATTTCCTCCCACAGAGGATACCGAGCCGGTTACATCCCTTCTTCTCTGGGTTCCATAACCGATCACGACCACCTCGTCTAGATTGGAGCGTGTGGGGGTAAGTGAAATCGATAAATTGGTTTGACCATTGAGCGGAACTTCTTTAGTTTCAAATCCGACATAGGATACGAGCAATACTTTTACCGATTCACTGACATGGATCCGGAAGAAACCACCAGACACGGTATAGGCGCCGTTGGAAGATCCTTTTGGGATGACATTTACACCTTCCAGCGGCTTGCCCTTGTTGTCCAAAACCGTACCGGTGATTTCGGTCGTTTGGCCGAGGGCTATTTGTGCGATGATCAAAAAGCAAAAACTGTGTAGCAGCTTTTGCAGCAGCCGATTTTTTTTCATAAAAGCAATGATTTTAGTTTTGATAAAAAAAATGCTTGTGGTACCCTAAAAGGTTGAAAGACACTAGAGAGCGGAGGAATCTGGCATGACCAGTTTCTGGCAGGAGTGGTTTCCATTGAACAAGCAGTTGTTTTGATGAATCGTTAAGAAGGATCAAAAAAACCGAGAATTGAAAACCTCAGCAATTTATATGGACCCCATATAGATATTATTTGGAAAATCTGCTTTTCATATCTTTTAAATAGGTGTATTTCAATACGTTACATACGTATTGTAAATTTTTCTATATGAATGAGATGGAAGGGTTACATCGTTTTTATTTCCATAATCCGATGTTCGAACTCGTCGTTGGGCACGATCGATTTGTTTTTGATTTTGGTTTTGTAGGTGTAGACGGTATTGACCGAGTATTCCAGAATACTGGCTATTTTTTCATTGTCGTGAATACCCATGCGGATGAGGGCAAATATGCGCAGGTCCGTGGAGAGCAGTTCGTTGTCCTTTAGTTTGATCTGATCCTCTTTTTTAAATAGGGCATTAAATTCTGCTACAAAATCGGGGAAGAGTTTGAGAAATACCTTGTCGAAATTTTTAAGTATTTCCTCCTTTTCCTGTTTAAGGTTGATGGCGTTGACCAAAAATTTGATTTCCTCGAATTTCCGGTCACTGATTTTTTGATCCACCAATTTCTTAAACCTTTCGATTTTTGCAAAAAAGTCGGAGTTTACATTGAAAAAGTAGCCAATATATTCTTCCTTAATTTTATTGGCTTCCGTGAGCTTGTTATTAATAAGGTGTTGTTGTTCATTGGCATCGGTAATGATTTTTTTAGCCAGCTTGAGTTTGTTCACCTGTCGGAAGATGATGATCGCCAGGATCGTTACGACCAGCAGGGTAAAGGTGGCGCCGGCTGCATAGTTTATCAGGATTTGTTTTTGATTCTCCACATCTTTGATTCTTTCTGCCTCAATCAATGGCAAGATGGCGCTGAGTTGCACTTTGCGCTGACGGGCTCCGTAAAAAACCGCATCGTTTACGGCTTTTTGAATATAGACCGAAGCCCGCTGGAGTTCGCCACTCTTAAAAAGCAGCGACGCGAGGTTGAACATGGCCGATGTTTCCTTGGTGGAGGACTGGATATCAGCCATCGCGGCACGAACCAGCAGGTTAATCGCCGTATCGGTTTGCCCGTTGCGGATATAAATATCACTCAAGGTCGAAGCGGTCAAGGCCAGTTCATGGAGAGAAAGGTCTTTTTGTTGAATAAGTTTATGGAAATAATTGAGGGCTTCGGCCATATGTCCTGACCGGATATTTTTTAAACCATTGTAATAACTGTACTCAAAACAGGAAGGTGGAAAGAGCTGCAGGGAAGAGTCCAGGTACTGATTTCCCTTTTGATTGTGCCGGGGTGCGTAAAAATCGTCGTGATCATAATCAGCCAGGTCATAGTAACAGCGAGCCATCAGGGTGTAGTATTCAGCCTTTTGATCCTGGGGCAGCAGTTTTAAATCGATGGTTCCCAGGGTATCAAAGACTTCTTTGAACATGCCCGACGATAGCAGGATGAATCCGGTCTTGATTTTGGCATAGGTTAAACGGCTGTCATTTTTTTCCAAAGCCGCCATTTGCTGCATAAGCCTGGCATATACGTAAGCCGAATCGTAGTTAAATATGTAGTACTCCTTATATAGTTCTAGATAATAGTCATACCGCGACAGGGGTGGATTATCCAGCAGGGCGCCATGCAAAGCGCTGATTTTTTTTACCTTCTCCTGATCGTAATGGGGGGATTCAACAATGACTGAATCAAGTTGTCCAAGCAGCGCTGGGTTATACTTTTGAGAAAAGCCGAAGAATGAGTGAAAACAAAAAAACAGAAAAATAACACCAGCTCTCATACAAACATTTAATAAGCAGTAATCTACGGCTAAAGCGCCGGAAACAGTTTTAAGGATCTGCAAATTTGCAGATCTCAAATATATAATTAGATGGGTGTTTAAAAATTTTATGTATTGTAATGTACGATTGACACATCTCGATCCTTCGAGGTGAAAATTATCTCAGCCGGTCCAGACTTTTTACCAGCTTCTGGTCCCTATAAATTCCGCGCCAGGCCAGGAACAGGAGTATGGGGATGGCAAAAACAAACACCGAGGTAATGGTATGGCTTCCCTGATTTTCTATGAATTGGTGGATGGCGTGGAGGTACAAATAAATATTCAACAAGGACAAAACAATCCCCAGAATCGCCAGGCGTGCCTGCAGCTTTCTGTTTTTGTATAGAAAAATATCGATGGTCGAAAGGCAAATGATGGCGATGGTTACCATCAGGATCCAGAGGTTAAAACTGGCCGTCAAAACCTGGAAGCTGGCCAGTTGACCCGGCAGGATGATGTTGCCGCTGTAAAAGGAGAACTTGATGGTCAAAAAAGCGCAGATGGCAGCTAGTAGCAGCCAGACCGATTGCATTCTTTGTAACATACGGTTGAAAATTATTGAAGCAGCAAGTTATTTAAAATTAATCAGTCCGGGCAGTGGTCACCACCCGAGGATTGATTACCGGCAGCCACCGCATGAGACCAAACTAAATTTTGCAATACCCCGATTAATAAATAACTATCTTTACTCAGCAACAAACCTTCATCATGAAAAAAAATCATTTCTTACTGATTGCGGGATTTGCTATTTGTGTATTGACCGCAAGCTCCTGTACAAAGGAAAATACACAACCCCAAACCAACACGAAAAAAACCAACACCGTCGCCCCTTCCAATAATACCAGTCAGACTGCTTCGAGTCCAGCGGCTTCCACGCCGGCACCTCCTCCGAGTGAATCCGTCGCTTCTGGGGGTTGCACGCATCCGCATTGAGGCGTAAATCTTAGGTAAATTCTTCAGGCCATCTCCGGGTATAGGGGAAAGTCATTCATGTAGGTGTGGATATTCTTTTTAATCCCAGCCAGTACAGATTCATCTTCCGCATGTACCAAGGCTTCATCGATTAAATCTACTACCCGGCTCATGTGTTCGGCTTTCATTCCACGGGTGGTGATGGCCGGAACACCCACCCGGATGCCGGAAGTTACAAAGGCGCTTTTGTCATCGAAAGGCACCATGTTTTTGTTAACGGTGATTTCTGCTTTCCCCAAGGCGATCTCGGCTTTTTTCCCGCTGATGTTTTTGTTTCTCAGATCTATGAGTAAAAGATGATTGTCCGTGCCGCCAGAAACAATGTCATAACCTTTTTTGGTAAAACAGGCGCTCATGGCCTGCGCATTGGCGATGATCTGTTTGGCATAGGTCGTAAAATCATCCGTTAGGATTTCTCCGAAGGCAATGGCTTTGGCAGCGATTACATGTTCCAGCGGACCTCCCTGGATGCCGGGAAAAACGGCCATATCCAGCAGGTTGCTCATGGGTCGGATATTTCCCTTGTTGTCTTTTAATCCAAAAGGGTTGTCAAAATCATTTTTCATCATAATGATACCACCCCGGGGACCTCTGAGGGTTTTGTGCGTAGTAGAAGTAACGATATGGCAATGGGAGAAAGGAGAGCTGAGCAATTGTTTGGCGATCAGGCCAGCTGGATGGGCCATATCACACATCACCAGGGCACCTATTTTATCGGCGATCTGACGAATTCTTGGATAGTCCCAGTCCCGGCTGTAGGCGGAGGCCCCGCAAATAATCATTTTGGGCTTTTCCTGAAGGGCCACTTTTTCCATGCTTTCATAGTCAACCCGACCGTCTTCTTTTTTCACACCATAAAAATGGGGCTGGTATAATTTTCCGGAAAAATTCACGGGAGAACCATGCGTCAGGTGGCCACCCATACTCAGGTCGAGGCCAAGTATTTTGTCCCCCGGCTGCAGGACCGCCAGACAAACCGCGGCATTTGCCTGGGCTCCACTGTGGGGCTGAACGTTGGCATATTGGCAGTCGAATATTTTTTTCAATCGGTCGATGGCCAGCTGTTCGGTTTGATCGACGATCTCACATCCCCCGTAATATCGGCGACCGGGATAACCTTCTGCATATTTATTGGTCATGACATTTCCCATTGCCTGCATGACCTGCAGGGAGGTAAAATTTTCTGACGCAATCAATTCAATACCATGTCTTTGACGTTCAAGTTCCTGGTGGATAAGGTCGAATACAAGCTGGTCTCTTTGCATGGCGCAAAAATAGGCCAACAATGAATAAAAGATTCAAGCGGTCCGGATTTGATGAAAGAATTATCGACCCCTTGAAGGATGTGGTTGATGCGGGCAACGAGTTCCTCCAGGTCCAGATCCGAGCGGTTGGAAAAAATAGTGATGGTATACTGGATGGAAGGAAGGATCCAGACAACTGATTCAAAACCACCGTTGAATCCCGTATGGTAAATGATTTTAACCGCACTGGTCCCGCTGGGTTGTTTGATAAACCAACCGCAGCCATACCAAAGTCCCTGCAGGGTATCAACCAGGGTCTGTCCCTTCCAGGCCGTTTGCATCCCCGGCGTCGTGGAAAATTTTCCATCCAAGATGGCCTTCAACCAGATGCGGTAATCGTGCATAGAAATATACAGGCCGCCATCGGCTTCAGTAGAAAAGAAGACAGACTGCTCCGCATCGGCTATCCGGAATTCTCCGGATTTCATTTTTTCATAACCGGTTACCCTGGATGAGATTGGTTTTCCCCATTGAAAAACGGTTGCGTTTTGAATTCCGAGTGGTTCAAATATTTGCTGCTGAAGGAAAGCCGGATAGGTTATACCACTGATTTTTTCGATCAGCATACCCAACAGGCAATAAGCTGTGTTGCTATAACGGTAATGGGTACCTGCAGTAAAATATGGATTGGATGCTTTTTGGACAGCTTCCAGCACATCCTTATCCGTTGCATGTTTTACGGTGTTTGTATCCGTGAAAGCATAGTGGTCGGGGATACCTGAGCAATGACCCAATAGCTGGTTGATTCGAATACCCGAAAGCGGTTCATTGAGTTTGAAATATTTTCCAATGGAATCCGACAGGGACAGTTTTCTCTCCTGAACCAGGGTGAGGACGGCAAATGCCGTGAACTGTTTGGTCAGCGATCCGATGTTGAAATTGGCCTCGAGGGTGATGGGTTTTCGGGTTTGGAGACTGGCAAGTCCATAACCCTTTTCAAAAATGATTGAATCATGCATGCTTATGGCAACCATGGCTCCAGGTAAATCCGGCTTGTAATAACTGCGGAACAAGGAATCGATTCGATCATTGACTGACTGACCGTAACTCATGGAAAGAAGAAAAATAGTGATCAATAAAACAGCGCCAGCCTTCATATTAAAATTGACTTAGAACATTTAATTTATGAAGGAAACCATAATTTTCCTTCTTTTGAATCTTTTTTCCTGAACTTTACCTCAACAGGTTCAGCCTTTAGCAGGACGGGATTTTTTTGTTCTGCACGATTGGCAAATACTGAATATGAAAGCAATCATCCCCGTAGCAGGCGCTGGTACCAAATTAAGGCCCCATACCTATACCCAACCCAAGGCGCTGATTCCATTGGCCGGAAAAACGATATTGAGCATTATCGTTGACCAGTTACTCGAAGGCGGCATCACAGAATTTATTTTTATCGTTGGTTATCTCGGCACAAAAATTCAGGATTACGTAGAAGAAAAATATCCCGAACTTAAATCCAGTTTTGTTTTTCAAACGGAAAGACATGGGATCGGTCAGGCTATTTTATTAACCAAGGACCTGGTGGGTGGTGATGAAATCTTTATTGTATTGGGTGACACCATTTGTGAATATGATATCAAACCGATCCTGGAAAAACCTTCTTCCTTGCTTGGTGTCAAACGAGTGGACGATCCCCGCGATTTTGGAGTGGCGGAAATAGAAGAGGATGGCATCATTGGCCGGGTGGTTGAAAAACCGCAGATACCCAAATCGAACATGGCCCTGGTTGGGATCTATAAAATCCGAGAAACGGAAGCGCTGTTTTCCTGCCTGGAAAACAATATCCGCAATCAGCTTACCAGTTACGGTGAATACAATCTGACCGATGCCATTGAATGCATGATCCGCAACGGCGTAAAATTCGAATCCTTTAAAGTGCAGAACTGGTTTGACTGCGGAAAAAAAGAAACCCTGCTGGAATCCAATGCGAAGCTGCTGAAAAAATTCGGCAGCAATATCGCTCCCGACCATTCACTGGAAAATACCATCGTGATCCATCCGGTCAATATTGCTTCGGGTTGCACGATTAAAAATTCGATTATTGGACCCAATGTTGCCATTGGAGAAAAAACGATTATCAATTATTCGATTTTAAAAGATTCCATCATCGGCGCATTCGCCAATCTCTATGATATCGTGCTCACGCATTCCTTAATTGGCAGTGACACCGAGGTGAAGGGCGAGAGCAGGAGCCTTAACATTGGGGACAATACAGAGATTGACCTGGGTGAAAGTTGAAAACACAAAAAGGGAGAAAATAATTTTTTTGATCGCTGGGATGGATCATTTCATTCCCAGAATCCGAAGCAGTGGATATTCTGAATCTTCCGTGCTGTTGTCAGCCGAGTGATCCGGGGATACTTCCACATTTACTTTTACTGTCTTTTTTTCCTGGATTTCGACGATTTCCTGGTATTTGTATTTCTGATATCCTTTCTTTTCGAAACGGAGGTTTACGTGGCAGGAAGGCAGTTGTTTAAAGACATAAAAACCATCGTCGTCGGTGGTCACTTCTTTGGGTATCAAATCGCCTGGGGAAATAGCAGAAACGATCACGCCGGAGACAGGTTTTTTGGTCACCGCGTCTAATACCTGACCCCGGATACAGGGTTCAGTTTTTCCGTTACTGGCATAAAGCCCGCATGAAATCATGCTGACGAAAACGAAAAAAACGATGTAAAAAGAGATTTTCATGGTTTTTGCAGTTTACAAGGTAAAGGTTCATCCCATGTTTTCCTAAATTCCTGCCATAAATTTTCAATAATTTCTGAGGCCGGAAGGATGTTTCCGATCAGGGCGCTTACCTGGCCGGCCTCCAGTTCTCCCTCTACCAGATCGCCCTCAAACATCCCTTTTTTTGCCCTGCCCCTTCCCAGCAAATCTTTCAGGCTTTCGGCCGAGGCACCCGCCTGTTCGGCGGCTTGGGCCCTTTTAAAAAATTCGTTTTTCAAGAGCCTTACGGGCATCAGCGATTTAAGCGCCAACATCGTGTCTCCCTCTTGCGCTTTTAAGACAAAATTCTTAAAATCGGGGTGGGAGGAAGACTCCTCACTCATCAGGAAACGGGTGCCGACCTGGACTCCGGAGGCACCCAGGACCATGGCGGCGAACATCTGTCTTCCGGTGGCAATACCACCGGCTGCGATGACTGGAATGGCTACGGCGTCCCGGACAGCGGGGATAAGGACCATGGAAGTGGTTTCCTCCCGTCCGTTGTGCCCCCCGGCCTCAAAACCCTCTGCGACTACCGCATCACAGCCGGCGATTTCTGCCTTGCGGGCAAAGCGGCTGCTGCTGACCACATGGACCACCGCAACGCCCTTATCCTTTAAGACGGGGGTCCAGGTACCGGGGTTACCGGCCGAGGTAAAAACAATAGAGATTTTTTCTTCCAGGGCGATTTCCATGTGTTTTTCGATGCCCGGGTATATCAGCGGAATGTTGACGCCGAAAGGATGGGAGGTGGCTGCCCGGCATTTTCTGATGTGTTCCCGGAAAATATCGGGGTACATGCTGCCTCCACCGATCAGTCCGAGTCCTCCGGCGTTGCTGACCGCGGAAGCCAGCCGCCAGCCGCTATTCCACACCATGCCCGCCTGAACGATGGGATAGCGGACCGAAAATAAGCGGGTAATTTCATTGGAAAATTCCACAGTGTTAAAGGTAAGCCCGGTGGGTAGTTTGTTTTTTTTAATTCTTCATAAAAAACTATATTTATGGAATAAGCCTAGTGGCATGCACAAACCTTTGCTGCTTCTGTTCAGTGCAGGTTGCTTAATCTCCTGCCAAAAAGAAGCGTCAAGTCCGGTAAACAATATTACTTGGTTCGGAACGCACAACAATGGCGTATACAACTACGTCCTGATCAATGCCAATCAGGTAATCACCGACAACGATACGGACGTCCTTCATGTCGGCATCAATGCGGCATTCATTGACAGCAACAATCACCAGATCAATGTCGTTCGCGCTTTATATGTCAACAACCTGAACATACAGCCCGGACAGGATTCCACCTACAACTACAGTTATGCTTCCGGTGGAAGTGGTAAAACGCTCCCCTTATTCGGAACCCAGGTGCTGATAACCATCCGTGGAATGGGCGAGACCGATACCGTTACCAGTTCTGTGTATTTACCCAAACAGCTGGCAGGGGTATCGGCGAATTTCCCCAGCTCTTTTTCGATCAGTCGGGGTCTTCAGTTAAATTGGACACCCGATACGGAGAATACCTGGGGGAATGTCATGATCCAGCTCTATTATTTTAGCAACCTCAGCCTGAAAGGAGACTCGACCTTACCGGAGGATATTCAGACGGTGAATATCACCGTGCCTGACAACGGCAGTTACTTTCTGGCCAAGTCGGATCTGAGGTCCTTCCCGCGCAATGCCTATATCGGTATTACGATTGCCCGGGGTACACAAACCGAAGCCCTCCTTCCCATTTCCCGCAAAAGAGTTTATTATTTCTCAAGTGCTTCGGTCAGCACTCCCCCGGTTAAGCTGACCCAATAGGTTTCCCGCGCGATTTGTTTTGTATTATTCTCTTTTTATCACCTGGCGCAATATAGGTCCATGGTCGCGGCTCAACCAGAACTCCCGGAAGCACCAGGCTTTTTCCGTCTACCCACAGGACACCATCCGGTGAATCAAAGCGGGCTCAGGACCGAAAAGCCCATTCCAACATGTTTTTCCAGCTTGGTTTCTTTCCATACATCAGGATGCCGGTCCGGTAGATTTTTCCGGCCAGCCACACCGTAAATAAAAATCCTCCGGCCAGCAGGGCCATACTCAGCAAGAGCTGCCAATAGGGAACCGTCGTGGGAATGCCATAGGGAATCCTTGCCATCATCACGATCGGAGAACTGAAGGGGATCATACTGGACCAAACCGCCAGGGGACCGGCGGGATCCTGAATGGCCATGGCCATAATAATCCATGAAAAAATAATGGGCATCGTGATGGGAAGCATCAGGGATTGGGCTTCCTGGGGGTCTTCGTTGACCACCGATCCCACGGCGGCAAATAAGGAAGCATAGAATAAATAGCCGCCGATAAAATAGAACACGAAACAGCCGATGATCAACGGCCAGTTGGTATGAGAAATGGATTGTTTGAGCTCAAAGATCTGTCTGGCGGCTTCACTTCCCCGGGCCATTTGGGGATTGCCCACCGCGTTGGCGCTTTGCATGTTTTTTACTTCCATCATCAATTCGTGGGGGACAAATGCTTGAGCAACCATAAACAGGGTGAAGAAGAAAATGATCCATAAGAGGAATTGAGTGAGTCCCACCGCTCCGATGCCCATGATTTTTCCCAGCATCAGCTGGAAGGGTTTGACCGAACTGACGATCACTTCGGCGATGCGGCTGGTTTTTTCTTCCATAACACCGCGCATGACCATGGCGCCGTAAATGAATGTGAGCAGGTAAATGAGGAATCCACAGGCATAACCCACGCCATAGGCCAGGCCCTGGCTGGAAGCCTGCGATTTCTTCCCCTCATCGGAAAAGGTCTCCAGTACGGCAATATCAGAAACAGATCGAATGGAATCCAGCCGGCCACGGGTAATATTTGTTTTGGTATAGATGAGGTGATCGGTGATGGCGTTGTTTACCCTTTTTTCCAGATCATCAATACTGGTGAGGCCCAGCTGCTTTTTATATTTGAGCCGGTAGATGGTCTTCTGATTTTCCTCCAGTACGGGGATGATTAAAACCGCACTGCAGTTTTTTTCGGCGTAATTGAGTGTGTCGATTGAAGTGGAAAAATCGAAATAGATCTCTGAGTCGCTTTGCAGATAATCTTTGAAGTATCCGTTTTGGTCCACTACCGCAATCCGGTGACTGGTCTTCCCTTTTATTCCCAGGTAGACGGTGCCCACGATAAACAATATGATGACAATGGGTAAAAGGAAAGTAGAAATCAGAAAAGTTTTGTTTCTTATCCGGGTAAGGTATTCGCGGCGAATGATCAGGCCGATCTTATTCATATATTAAGATTGTTTGGGTTGAAACTGGCGCGATAGGGAGGTTCCTTCTACCAGCTTGATGAAAATTTCGTTGAGAGAGGGAAGCAGTTCCATAAAGGACGTGACACTGGAGGACTCGTCCAGGAAGAATCGCAATATTTCATTGGGAGTATGTCCTTCCTTGATGCGCAGTGTAATGGTCTGATCATTTTTTGAGAGGACTTCCATGAGCGATTCGGGAAACCGTTCCGGAAGCGGAGAGGCGGTTATCTGGAACAGGTTTTCCTTAAATTCCTGTTTGACATGGGAAACAGAACCGTCCAGGATTTTTTTCCCTTTGTTGATCAGTACAATGTGGTTGCAGATTTCTTCCACCTGTTCCATCCGGTGGGTACTGAAAATGATGGAAGCGCCTTGGTGGGCCAGCTTGAAAATTTCATCCTTAATCAAATTGGCATTTACCGGATCCAGACCACTGAAGGGCTCATCGAGGATAATGAGTTCGGGACGGTGCAAAACGGTCGTGACAAACTGAAGTTTCTGAGCCATGCCTTTGCTCAGGTCTTCGATTTTTTTATTCCACCAGGACTGCATTTCAAAACGCACGAACCAATCTTTTACCTGAACCTGCGCTTCGGAAGCGGAGAGTCCCTTTAAACGAGCGAGATAAACGGCCT
>JABDAN010000026.1:2138-35913 GCA_013289175.1 Bacteroidota bacterium | reverse complement strand
TTCAGATTACGAGTCAAGATATGCAAAATTACCTGATTAAGAATATTTCAATCGTTAATGAAGGGCGCATTTTCACCAGCGATTTACTGATCAGGAATGGACGCATCGAAAAAATTGACAATCAGATTTCTGTTTCTTTTCCTGTAGAGGAAATCAATGGTGAAAACCACCATTTGTTACCGGGTTGTATCGACGATCAGGTTCATTTTCGTGAACCCGGACTAACGCACAAGGCTACCATTTATTCAGAATCCAGGGCGGCGGTTGCCGGCGGTGTCACTTCCTTTATGGAAATGCCCAACACCATTCCGCCGGCATTCACCCAGGACCTGCTGGAAGAAAAATATGCCATCGCGAGCAAGACTTCGCTGGCGAATTATTCTTTTTATATGGGCACTTCCAATGACAATACCGAAGAAGCCCTGCGGACCAATGAAAAGAAAAACGATATCTGTGGACTAAAGATCTTCATGGGTTCTTCTACCGGCAATCTGTTGGTAGACAATTACCTGACGCTGGATAAATTATTTGCGGGCAGTGAAGTGTTGATTGCCACCCATTGCGAATCCGAAAAAATCATACGTGAAAATTTACAGGCCCTTTTAGCCCAAAACCGTCCGTTGACCGCCGCCGATCATCCCCTGATCAGGAATGTGGATGCCTGTTTTGAATCTTCTTTAACGGCCGTGCAGTTTGCAAAAAAACACGGATCCCGTCTTCATATTTTTCATCTTTCCACGGAAAAAGAACTCAGCCTGTTTACCAATATGATTCCCCTGGCGGAAAAAAGGATCACGGCCGAAGTATGTGTTCACCACCTTCATTTCAGCGCAGCGGATTATGGGAGACTGGGTAATCAGATCAAATGCAATCCGGCCATCAAAGCACCGGAAAACCGAGAAGCCCTGTGGAAGGCCCTGCTCGATGATCGCCTGGATCTGATTGCAACAGATCATGCGCCCCACACCCTGGAGGAAAAGGGATTTTATCGAAATGCGGCCGGGGGGCTGGAGCCGATTCCGGGCGCGGGTGGCTCTTACGGACATGCTCACGCCGGATTGCCCCTGGTTCAACACGCGCTGGGTATGATGTTGGGTTATGTAAAGCAGGGACGGATCTCGCTAGAAAAAATGGTTGAAAAAATGTCCCATTCGGTATCCATTTGTTTTCAGATCCGAGATCGGGGATTTATCCGGGAGGGGTATTATGCAGATCTGGTCATGGTGGATCTCAACCAGTCTTCGGACATTGATACCCGTAACATCCTCTATAAATGTGGTTGGAGTCCCCTGGAAGGTACCCGGATTCAGGCTGCTGTCACAAATACTTTTGTAAATGGCCGGCTGGTTTATGGAAATGGGCGATTCGATGAGTCCCAGATGGGAAAACGTTTGGAATTTCAACGGTAGTATTATCCCCCTTCTATGCAGATCGATAACACCACTTATTCAGACCTCTCTGTTTTCGACAGCCATGATGAATATTCTCTTTTCGGTAAACTAGACCGGACCCGTACGGTGGGCGGCAGGATTCAATTGCTGGAATTTTTTAACCACCCCTTCAGTCAGCTGGAGAAAATCATACAGACCCAACAAATCCTTAAGCTCATTGTCGAACATGAAGACACTTGGGCTCCTTCCATCTCCAATGGAACCATCATGGTCATGGAAAGGTTTTATGAAACGCCCCTGGATAAAATGCCCTCCTCCCATGATCCGGTCAATGCCCGGATGTACCAACTCTTACACAGCCAGGATTATTCCCTGACCCGCTATTCCATCGGTCATTTCGCGGATTTTTTCCGGGGAATGTTTTCCATTCTCACTTTGAAGGATTCTGAAAATATTCCCCGTTTGCTTAAAGATCTCTTAGACCGGGCAGCGAAAATGATGAGCCCGCTCATCATCCAAACGATTGGCAAAAAAAAATCGGGAGATAAATTATTACCCCAGGAGGTTGTGGAGTTTGGAAATTTCATTCGGGATCATTTCAAAACGGCTGCCATGGAACTGATCTTACTTTATGGTAAGCTGGATGCCTGGTATTCCATGGCGCTCGCCGGCAAGGAGTTCAATCTGGTGATGCCGCAAATCGTGGATACGGTCCTTCCCGAGATAGAAATGGAAGCGCTCTATCACCTGTTGTTGCCCAAACCCGTTTCCTATCATGTGCATATGAATCCCGAAAATAATTTTTTCTTTCTCACGGGAGCCAATATGGCGGGTAAATCTACTTTTATCAAATCCGTTGGTGCGGCGCTCTTCCTGGCGCATCTGGGTATGGGAGTTCCTGCGGCAAAAATGAAAACCAGTCTCTTTGATGGCATCCTGAGTAATATCAATGTCGTCGATAACCTGGTGAAGGGAGAGAGCTATTTTTTCAATGAAGTGCAGAGAATCCGAAAAACGATTCTACAAATCAGTGACAACAAGAAGTGGCTGGTCCTGATCGATGAACTTTTCAAAGGCACCAATGTCCAAGACGCCATGAAATGTTCCTCCACAGTTATCAAGGGACTGATCAAAATCCGGTATTCACTTTTTATTTTGTCCACGCATTTGTATGAGATCGGGGAAGAATTGAAACAATACCCCAATATCAATTTTAAATACTTTGAGACCGGCATCAAAGATGGCCAGTTACAGTTTCCTTACCTGCTCAAAGATGGCATCAGCAATGACCGGCTGGGATATCTGATTCTCGAAAGAGAACAGGTGGTCGAATTGCTGGATAAGTTGTAGCCTTTGGGTGTACGCTGATAAAGATTTGCAACGATCTCAGGCAATGGCTGAAAGATTTGGCAACAGTTTTGATGGGGTAACATTGAATTGACGGGTATGTGCAGCATCCGGCAACCGAAGTGTAACCAGTAAAACAAAAACATCGAAATAAACATGAAAACATTAATGTACGCAGTAGTTGGCGTGACCCTCTTTTCTGTCTCCTGTGGAAATCAGCCAAACACCCCGTCCGCCACCGACACGACTCAATCTACCGCCATGGATACAACGAAATCAACCCCTTCCATCAAAACAGATTCCGTAACCTATACCTTCAACGGCAAGACTTCGAAGGGGTATATCGCCTACGATGAATCCAGAAAAGGTAAATTACCCATTGTGGTGGTGATACCCGAATGGTGGGGCTTGGGTGAATATGTAAAATCCCGTGCCCGTCAGCTGGCAGCACTCGGCTATTTCGCCATCGATGCCGACTTGTACGGAGCAGGAGATACGGCTGCCAATCCCAAGGAAGCCATGGCCTATACCAAACCTTTTTATACCAATCCGCATCTGGCTTTACCGGCCGTAGAGGCGGCTGCCGCTAAAGCCGCTACTTATCCCCAGGCAGATAGTTCCCGGGTTGCCGCCATTGGGTACTGCTTTGGGGGATTTATCGTACTGAATGCAGCCAAACTCGGTGCCCCCTTAAAAGCCGTGGTCAGCTTTCATGGAGACCTGAGCGGTATCGAACCGAAAAAAGATGTCGTAAAAGCCGATATCCTGATTTGCCAGGGAGGTGCGGATCAGTTTGTTTCACCGGCTGCCCGCGCTGCCTTTAAGAAAAGTATGGATTCTGCCGGTGTGCACTATACGTTCGAAGAATATCCGGATGCCCAGCATGCTTTCAGCAACCCAGGCGCGACGGCGCTTGGAGAAAAATTCAAATTGCCCATCGCCTACAACGCAGCAGCGGACAGTGCGTCCTGGAAAGCTATGGTAGGATTGTTTCAGACTGCCCTGAGGTGAGGGGATCAGAATAAACCTTCTGATTTGCTGTCAAGAATTCTAATTTTTTTTCTTAAACACCACCATCTCATTTTGCTTCTTGATGATGGTGGAATAAAAATCCTTTAATTTAATATAATCTTCCGAATCAAATATGGCTTGGTTCATGACCAGGGAGCTGCTGACCGCTATTAAATTCCCACTGGTCTCTATCCGGTATTCGTAGTATCCTTCCGATTCATTGAGTAGGATTTTTTCTGATTTCGGCATTTCTTCCAAAGCATATCCTGCCGGAATCTCCATTTTCAGCTGATAACGCTGAATGGTTTTGTAGGGCATTTCGATGGGATAATTGCGCTCTGCCGAAGTGAAAGGATTTTCTTTGATTCCGAAATTCAGCATCGGATTAAAATAAATATTCCCATTGTCCCCAGTCTCCAGTGTCGTGGTGTAGTGAAAGACCAGAGGCTCGTCCATATTTTGAAGATTGTCAATAGAAAAGCTATCCAATGTTTTATGAAAAGGCAACGTCTCGGTTAAGGATTTAAATATAGATTCTGTCGATTTGTTTTTCAGTTGGCTACGGAAATCGCAGGATTCATAATATCCCAGGTGCCCTGTCCAGTTTAATTCTAATTTTTTCGAAACTGGATTATTGTGAATAAACTGGAAAATTTTCTGCAGCAATGACCCGGGCATGTCCGTTATAACATTCCATGGGCAGTTTCCCGAATGCCATCGTAGGAGAAGACGCGTCTAAAAACCATTCTTTTCCATCAATGACCATTCGGCAGACCAGGTAATTGTAGTTATCCATGACCGGATAGGCTTCAAAGGTCAAGCCGTTGTCACGGGTAGCCAAAATAACAGGATCCGCTTTGATTTTTTGGACTCGCAACAGGGCGATCAGAAGCAAGTTGATTTCGCCGACATTTCCCTGCCTTAGTCTGAAGATTTCATCCAGCGTTGTGTTGTCCTTGATGAGAACCCCACGGCCGGTCACTTTCATATTGTCCCGAACAAATGCATAGAGCGCCCGGGCTTTCGAGATTTCTGAATCTTTTTCGTCTGCTACGCCCTTTGATAACTTTTTTATTGCCGGACCAGGATCGTTAAGGGGTAAACCAAAACTTTCGGAGTTTAGCAGGCGATCACTTATCCAGGGCCAACTTTTCAGGATGTTCGCCATGCCACCAGATCCATTGGGTTCTCCGGAAAGCTGAAATTTAACACAGGCAATATAGTTGTCAAGGGTAGAAGTATAGGCTTGTTCAAGCATCGGGGGCACATTCTCATAGGTCCAGGTAAGGGTATGAATTGTTCTGTTTTCAAATCCGTAATCCCGGGTATAGAGGTTTTGGACACTGGTCGAAGACTGGGTATTGGTCTTATAAATTTTATTTTGGAAAAAAATTGAAAAATTAAAAAGATCCGGCAGTTTTACCGTGTATATACTTTTTAAACGAGGGTGACTGCCCTGAAAATACCAGTTCTCAAGTAAAATCGAATGGCGTTTAACGGCGTATTCAAATTCGATAATCGATCCTTCCACCGCATCCGGAAAAGCAAATTTCTCTTCGTGGATGTCCTGTTTGGTGTCATCTACAAAAAAGTCTTTCTCCTGCAAACTAACTTTCCTGATTTTTCCATTGTCCAGATTGTAGGTATTGGCAAAAATGGTACTCAACTTTTTTCCATGGTTCAACCGGGCGGAAAATCTAATGGACATTTTACCTGCTTCCAGTCCTCTTTTGTTTTTGATCAGGATTCTTCTGAAATGATAATAGGTGGTAAAAAATCCATCATCCGTATTGGCTCCGATGGTGGTCGATCCGCTGTCCAGTAAAATCACCGCATCCGTTTCTGAAGTGACCAACGGCGAAACGGGCGAAAAATCCTCTATCCTTACGGGTGGAACCGTATTGAGACCCGATTGGGCAAGAGACCGTATGGATAGGATCAGGGAAAAAAACAGAAGCAGATGACGACGCATGTAAGTTGGGGTTGGTTAAAAATAGTAATATTCAACCGAAACTAAAATTTCCGGCTGTCCAAAAAAAAATTCAACAACAATCTGAAAGTCAAATACTTCCAGGATCTTTCTGCCGTCCATATTTTAAATTGTCCATTAAATTTATCTTTTTCGAATTACTCTATTACATTTGTAGAGTATATATGAAATATCCCATCTGTCGATCCTTTTTTACTGACTGCGCAACGCAGCGATGTTGTAATTCCTGACAGAATTCCTTTAACTTAACATCCCATTTTTTCCGACTTCGGCCCAGTATTAATTAAACTATAAAACTTTATTTTATGAGTGCACCTCTTCGTTTTGAAACGCTTCAATTGCATGCCGGTCAGCAAGTAGATTCCAACACCAAAGCCCGTGCAGTTCCCATTTATCAGACAACATCTTATGTGTTCAACAATTCAGCTCATGCCGCTAATTTGTTCGGACTGAAAGAATTTGGAAATATATATACGCGGATCATGAATCCGACCACCGATGTATTTGAGCAACGCATCGCCGCGCTGGAAGGGGGTGTGGCAGCCGTGGCCACCAGTTCCGGACAGGCAGCCCAGTTTTTGGCCCTGGCCAATATCCTGGAATCCGGAGATAATTTTGTGTCGACCTCCTTTTTGTATGGAGGAACTTATAATCAGTTTAAAGTAACGCTGAAAAAACTGGGTATTGAAGCCCGTTTTGCCCAAGGCGATGATGCAGAAAGTTTTGAAGCACTCATCGATGAAAAAACCAAAGCCATTTATCTGGAAACCATCGGCAATCCCCGGCTCAATATTCCGGATTTTGACAAAATCGCCGCCCTGGCAAAAAAACATGACCTGCCGCTGATTGTAGACAATACGTTTGGAACCGGCGGATACCTTTTCCGCCCTTTCGAACATGGCGCCAATGTCGTCGTGGAATCTGCTACCAAATGGATCGGCGGCCACGGGACCAGTATTGGCGGAGTGATTGTTGACGGAGGAAACTACAATTGGGGAAATGGCAAATTTCCAGGATTTACAGAACCCTCCGAAGGATACCACGGTTTGAAATTCTGGGATATTTTCGGTGAAGGAAATCCACTGGGCCTGCCCAATGTGGCTTTTGCCATCCGTGCACGGGTAGAAGGATTGCGCGATTTTGGATCATCGCTGAGTCCATTCAATTCGTTTCTTTTATTGCAAGGCCTGGAAACCCTTTCGCTGCGGGTACAAAGACATGTGGACAATGCCCTGGCATTGGCAGAATGGCTGGAAAATCATCCGCAGGTAGAATTCGTAGAATATCCCGGACTTCCCTCCAGCCCCTATCATTCACTGGCCAAAAAGTATTTAAAAAATGGTTTTGGCGGTATCCTGAATTTCGGCGTGGTGGGAGATAAAGAAAATGCCAGTCAGCTGATTGATAACCTGAAACTCGCCAGCCACCTGGCCAACGTAGGCGATGGTAAGACCCTGGTTATCCATCCGGCATCCACCACCCATGAACAACTCAGCATAGATGAACAGCTCGCCGCCGGTGTACGACCCAATCAGATCCGCATCAGTGTGGGCATCGAACATATTGAGGACATCAAAGCTGACCTGCAGCAGGCATTTGAAAAAATATCAACAAAAAAAGCAGTAGCCGTTTCATAAATAAAAACAACCGCTTGCTGAAAACTTTTCATTACTCCGATCCCTTCGTCCTGGAGTCGGGTTTCGTATTTCCCGGATATGACCTCGGTTATCATACCCTGGGTACCCTCCGGGAAGACCGGTCCAATGTGGTATGGATATTCCATGCCCTTACTGCCAACAGCAATCCGGCCGACTGGTGGCCGGGGCTGGTGGGAAGCGGACACCTGATAGATCCGCAAGAATATTTTATTGTCTGCGTGAATATGCCGGGAAGCTGTTATGGAAGTATTGGACCGCTTTCAGACAATCCACTGACCCGGACACCTTATTACTACAGCTTCCCTTTTTTTACTACGCGCGATATGATCCGAGCCTATCGGCCTTTGAAGGATTTTCTGGGAATAGGAAAAATCAAAATTGGGATCGGAGGTTCTATGGGCGGTCAGCAGTTGTTGGAGTGGGCCATCGAGGAACCGGAACTTTTTGAACACATCGTTCCCATCGCTACCAATGCCTTTCACTCTCCCTGGGGTCGTGCTTTCAATGCCACGCAGCGCCACTGCATTGACCTGGATCCGACCTGGAAAATGGATCATCCCGATGCAGGCATCCAAGGCATGAAGGTAGCCCGGGGGGTGGCCCTGATTTCTTACCGCAACCAGGAGACTTATAATTTCTATCAGGCCGACACCCAGCTGGATTCGCTCGGACCCTATAAAAGCGAATCCTACCAGATGTATCAGGGTGAAAAACTGGCCGCCCGGTTTAATGCCTTCAGTTATTATTGCCTGTCTCAGAGCATGGATTCCCACCAGGTTGGCCGAGGCAGACGAAGCACCGTGGAGGCACTCAAAAAAATATCCTGCCCCACACATCTTATCGGCATTCAATCCGATTTGTTGTTTACAGAAAAAGAACAGATTTTTCTGGCTGAAAATATTCCAGGCAGCACCTTGGAAATGATTCCATCAGCTTACGGACACGATGGCTTCCTGCTGGAATATGACGCGATCTCGGGTATCGTGCAGGATTTCCTGCAAAAAGAAAAACATCTCAGTGCTGCAATTCATACGATTCCATAAAGAATCTGTATCTTAAGTCCACCGATGAAAAAAGGCGGCAAGCTGAAGCAATATCTGAAGACATTGGGTCCCGGTCTGATTACCGGTGCCAGTGATGACGACCCCTCAGGAATTGCTACTTATTCGCAAGCAGGTGCCGGTTTCGGCCTCGGTTTGCTTTGGATGGCCCCGTATACGTTTCCCTTGATGGCCGCCCTGCAGGGTATGTGTGCCAGGATTGGATTGGTTACCTCTCAAGGCCTTACCCATACGCTGAAAAAAAATTACCCTCCCTTTGTTCTTTATCTCATGCTGATTTTCAGCGTACCGGCGATCATCCTCAATATCGGTGCCGATATTGCCGGCATGGGAGCCGTTACCCACCTATTGATACCCGGAGTTCCCTCCTTTGTTTTCAGCGTCCTGTTCACCATGATCTTGATGGTAGTCATTGTACTTTTTTCTTATCAAAAAATTGCCGGCATCCTCAAGTGGCTCTGTTTGTCGATCCTGTTGTATTTGATCGTTCCTTTTTTGGTGCATGTCAATTGGAAACAAGTTTTGATTTCCACCCTGATCCCCCATATCGAACTCAACAAAAATTTTATCGAAATGGTGGTCGCTATCCTGGGAACCACCATTTCTCCCTATCTTTTTTTCTGGCAGGCGACCATGGAAGCCGAGGACCTGGAACATCAGCAGAAAAAGATCGTCATTGACAAACAGATTATGCAGAATATGACCTCGGACGTGAATACCGGCATGTTCGCTTCCAATCTGGTTATGTTATTTATCCTGCTCACGACCGGTGTGGTGCTTTTTAGTGCCGGTATTACGGAAATCAATACGGTGGATCAGGCAGCCAAGGCGTTGGAACCACTGGCTGGAAAATTTTCCTATATATTCTTTGCTCTGGGGGTCATCGGCACCGGTTTTTTGGCCATTCCCGTTCTTACTGGCTCCCTGTCTTACATGCTGGCTGAAACATTTGGATGGCAGGAAGGACTCGATAAAAAATTTAACGAAGCCAGGGCTTTTTATATTGTAATCATTTTGTCGTTGCTGATCGGACTGCTCATCAATGTGATGGGCATCAGCCCGATGAAGGCCCTGATTTTCACTGCCATTTTGTATGGGGTCACTTCCCCGGTAATGATCGCCCTGATCCTGCACATTGGCAACAATAAAAAAATCATGGGTGAATTCACCAACAGTCCGTTTTCCAATCTGTTGGGCATCATTACTTTCCTGGTCATGACGCTGTCGGCCGTTATTTTGATTTATTATCAATTTAAATAGTCCTTGGATGGTTAAGGACCCTGTCCTTTCACTAAACTTTTCAGACAGATATTAAATTCGGCCTATTGGGGAAACAACCAATGGATCAGATGCTTTGCAAAAGATAGATGACCAGGAATATTCCAATAAGCACAATAGATACCGCCAGAATATTGATTAAAATACCGGAGGGTTTATAGGACGGATCGGATATTTGTCTTTCTATCTTTCGGTATCTGGAGTAAGAAAGGATGCCGATGGCCGCTCCAAAAGCTACTAGACTGATACCCATAATGGATGAATAACCCAAAGAGGCCTTGGGCATTGTTTTTTCCAAAACAGCAGAAATCTGTCTTATAAAAATGGAAAACTTTACTACCACAAAACCAATTCCCATCAAACCCAAACTGGTCCGGATCCAGGCAAGAAAGGTTCTCTCGTTGGCCAGGTGGTCACTGATTTTTCCGTCTTCGGCCATGGGTATTGTTATGATACAAAAATTACGAAAGATAGCTGGGTAAAATAAAGAAAACCGCTTCATTTTTCTCAATCCTGTTTTCTGCCTTTCAACCGCAGAACCTCGTTTCCATTTTCGCGCAAGCAGTTTTCGATTTCAGACAGCTAGGTGTCTGAATTTGTATCAATTCCGAACGAGCAAAAAAAAAGTCAGCGGCCAAGCGTTGAGGATCAATTGATTAATATCTGGCACGGGTTGAGCTTTATTGAATTCACATTTACAAGAATCATTTAAAAAACAACACGTGAGAATATCATTTATTTTTTTGCTCCTGCTCTTCTCCCATACCCTTTTGTCTCAAAATGTCAACGACTCCCTGTTTAACCGATCAAAGGGTAGTTGGCCCTTCCCCATTGCAAGTTTTTCCCGTTTCAACAGCGATGAAACCAACCACAATGAATCCGATGAAATAGGCCACAAAGGAATTGAGTTCTTTTCAGATGGCCCCGATTCCGTTAAGGCCGTCTTCCAGGGAAAAGTCGAGACCATTTTTCCAATTGACAGCACCCACGTCATCATTGTCCGCTATGGAGACTACTTTGTTACCTACCTTAACCTAGGTTTTGTTGCCGTTAAAGCGGGACAACAAATCTTTCAAGGGCAATATATCGGTCGTTTACCTTCCCGCAATAAACCAATCAAGGTGGTCATCACAACCAAGAATAACAAGGAATATGATCCATACGATTGGTTTTTATGGACAAAGGAGAATCAATCCAAAGGCATGAATTAAGTCTCGGTTAGGGCAGTATAGATTGCAAACTCGCTAAATACACAGCGTTCCTTTCAAAATCACTGTGGTCCTGGCCTTTGAGTGTAATCAAGGTATCACCTGGTTTAAAAAGGCTTTTTAATTTGAGCGAACCTCCATAATAAAATTCACTATCCGAATCACCGTGAAAAATCGCAATCCGACAAGAAATTTTCGGGAGGAAGGAATAGGTCTCCAAATAAAAAGCCAGATCCTGTGAGGTCGCTGCGGGGTACTTTTGTTTTACGGCATCCAGAAGACTATAATATGGCGCATCCAGGATCAGTTTTTCAGGTTGATTGGAACTGGCGAGCATCGCAGCAGGGCCTGTACCAATGGAATAACCCATGATGACAATTTTATTTTGAGGATACAGGTTCTTGAGGGAATCATAAGTGATTTGCAGATCGTCAAATAATTGCCCTTCGTTTTTTATGGACCCCTCACTTTTTCCATAACCCCGGTAGTCGACAATCATAAAATCATACCCGAGGACGGTATAATATGGCGCGAGCTTCCCCCATTTTTCCATTCCACCCGTGTTTCCGTGCAGATATAAGATGACTCCTTTGGGCATCTGGTCGCTATGAAATAATAAAGCATTGAGCAAAATACCATCCCTCACCCGAATGAAGTGTTCCTCATAGCGACCCGGGAATTTGAACAGGTATTTTTTATTCAGTCTTTTGGCTGGAAATATTTGACTGATTTGATTTTTAGTTGGGTTTTCCGGCGCTTGGCCCAGCACACCATGGACGAGGAAAAGAAATATCCATGTTTTGACAATGGCCCGCATCATGCACTGAAAATAACCAATGGTTCCCTGTAAATATTCAATAACCATCCCGGAGCTTTCCGGTTTAACGTTTTGCAAACAGTTCAGAGCACTACAAGGTCTCCTGGAAGAAAGTTCGAGCCCTGGTCATCTCCTCCCAATCAATTGTAACTGATTGGCAGAAGATGATTATCTTTTAATGGTCCAAAGAATACCCTTTGGTCTCAAAATGAGGTCTATGTATATTTTGCAGATAGAACATGAGGTTTTCAACCATGAAGGCTGGAAAAAGGCTTTTGAAAATGATCCGATCAATCGAAAGAAAGCAGGTGTAAAACACTATAATATATTCCAACGAGCCGATAACCCCAATTTTGTCGTCATTGATTTGGAATTTGAAAACCTGGATGAAGCAGAAAGCACTCTTGTTTCTTTAAGGGGCTTATGGAAAAATATTGCAGGGAAAATCATGATCAATCCACAAATCAGGATACTTCAATTAACTGAATCAATAGATGTCTAGGGAACTTGCCAAAAAATATCTGGATTATGGGTTATGTAATGAATAACCGTTGCCTTCGTTTCTTTGTCAAATACTTCTGATCTAAAAGGAACATGAATAAATTTGCCATAACCTGCAGGAACTAAATAAACAAAGGCAATGGTTTTACCTTTCCCGGGCGTTTCGATGTCAAAACTGCTTTCCAGTGTGCAGTAAAAGCGATATAGATTTTTGGCCATGTAGTAGTATAAGTATTTATCCTTTGTCGTTGATTCACGATGGTTCCAGTTCGCATCAGGATTGATTATGAGCGGCTGGTCATGAATCAGCTTGTTTCGAACCACGTTGATTCCCAGCAATTCTCCTTTTTCATTCATCACATAAGCGTCGTTCGTGGCGTCCATCCAAAGCCATTTATTCAATTGCTTTGAATAAACAACATTGATAACATGGGAATCATTGTCCTGCGAAAGACTGTCTTTTGGCTTGCAATAAATTTTTCTTGACTTAAAGCCCATTGACAAATAACATTCATTTAGAAGGGTTGCCAGTTCACCGCAAGAAACTCCTATGTTATTGGCTTTTGCAACTGAAATTATTTCAAAACCGTTAACTGCTTTTATACCGCTTTCACGCTGCCCGTCATGTGGCACTGTGTTGTGCACCCAATGAAGAATGTTTAATATTTTCGAAACTTCGTTGCCCGTGCCAGCAATGGAATCAAGGTTAAACTGTTTGCGAAAATTTTCCAAATCCCGATTGTCGGCAGATTGGTAAATAAAGGGAGGAATTTCTAGGCTATCATCAGCAGTAAATCTTTCGTTATCCTTTTTTAGAATGTACAAGTAGTCTCCATTTTCACGAAGTGATTGAACAATTGCCATAAAATCTTTTTCGTTTCGAATATTGTTTAAATCACTGTCTTCCTGAATGTGTGTGTAATTGGAGTATCCTGCATTGACAGACTTTCGTAAGTAAAGCAAACCTTGTTTTATATTTTTTTTCAACGAATACATGCAGCTCAAATTATAGTAAGCGTTGATATAATAAGACTGGAAATACTTCTGTTGTGCATCTGATAAATGATAGTACCTATTGAGAAATTCAGTTAGCAAGGAATCGTATTCCTTTAGGTCTTGGTTATTGTAAGCCTCGACAAAAAGGTCGGTCTGTCGTCCGGCAAATTTCAAGAAAGCAGTGTCTGCGTCATTTTGCCCGGCTACGATAGTCGTCGTTAGCAAGAATGAAAAAGCAAATAAAATCTTTCTGTATTCCATATGAATTATCCATTTCAATTTGCAAGTCTAAGACGGATCAAATTACTTGGAGGTTTCTAAATTATCCTTTTTACCGGAGTTCTTCAAATTTCCAACAGTCTTGACCGATTTTTTATAGATATTGAACAACCTATCCCTTTGACACTTTGCGATTTGCTTTATTTATTTAGCACCAACATCCCGGCCATATATCCCGTCAAAATCGTTGATAGGATGGTCATTAAAAACAACAGCAGTGTTCCTCCAATGTAGGTTCGAGAAAACAGGACAGATTTGTCCTCATCATTTAGAAAT
Organism: Bacteroidota bacterium; assembly: GCA_013289175.1. Taxonomy (GTDB): domain Bacteria; phylum Bacteroidota; class Bacteroidia; order Chitinophagales; family Chitinophagaceae; genus Puia. The sequence continues at coordinate 22,100 of JABDAN010000026.1, read as the reverse complement.
AGGGGTGCGAAAAGGATATAGATTCCAAGCCAGTAAATCCATCCCAATCCGATGTTCATGCCTACCGCGCTGTGGTCATGATGTCTTCCCTGCAGGATGTCCAGAACAAAGGAAAATAAAAAGCTGACAATAATATTTATTCCCGTAATAATAAGAAGGCGCCTGTGGAGTCTCATTCGGGTAAGCTAAGATCTTTCCCTCAATTATTAAACCTGGCCTTCATTTTTTATCCAACTCGGTCAGACTCCTGTTTGCCTTCAAATCGGTAGAAGGAATAGATCTCAGATGATCGAGCGGACGAGCGGAATTTTTCTGATCAGAGAGACAAATAGGAAGCTGGTTAGAACAGCCAGGGGACCAACCAGGAGTAATTTTATTCCGGGATCTATATTCCAAAAACGGATTGCCACAGACAATGAAATTAAAAACAGCGGATGGAATATGTATACCCCAAAACTATCCTGTGACAACTGGGTTAGCAAGGGTGAATGGCCGTTCAGTTTTACTTTACCGATGCATAAAAATGCGGTGATGATCACCACGCCGGTTACCATACTCCACAAAGAATAGACGGCGGACATGATATGAAAGCCTCCTGAAAAGTTTTCTCCCGGAATTTTCAGGACCAGGGCCGCTATCAAAATGACCGAAAAACCAACCAGAACCAGCAACCGTGCCCCGCGAGCCATCGTTTTTCCCTGGCTTAGCGTTGTCTGGTCAAGCCAATGGTTTTTACTGGCTACCAGCCCTGCTATGAAAAGCAGGATATACTGAGGGAAATCACCCAGCTGAAATCCAAACGGCTCGAGCCGCCAGCCCTCCGGAAATACCAGGCGGACCAAAAAACTAAAAACACCCAATCCTAGGGCCCATAACAGCAAGGTTTTGTTGTCCGGAAAGGAACGGGGCTTTTTCCATAAAGACTTGGTGAATCTTGCTGCCAATACATAGACTAAATTAAAAATCAGCAGGGCTGCTGCGAACCAGAGAACACCAAAATCTATCCAATGGTGGTAGCCAGACATATAACTGAGAAAAGACTCATGTTCATCCCGTCCATAATGTTCCGCGATATAGTTCAGTACCGGTGACAGGACAATGGAATAAAAAACCAGTGGAATACCCAGTCTCTTCAGGCGGTCTAGGACAAACCTGGGTCCGCCCTTCCTTTCATAACTGGACCGGACAAATAGGCCTGAAAGAAAAAAGAAGAAACCCATAAAAAAGGCTTGATTCGTTGCCACGAAAATGGTCAAAGGAAAAAGTTCGGCTACATGTTGGGTCTTTTGGCTGTAATACCAACTTCCAGGCGCTCCGTAAGTAATGGCTGCATGATGTAGTACGACCAGTATGGTCAATATCACCTTGATATTATTGATATAGTAAATCTTCCCAGGATTTCGATGCGCGTTGGCCGTTTGTTCCATATTTGGTCAGGTCAATCTACGATTTATTTAAAAGCAGACGCTGATACCGGAGCTGAAGACCCATCCAAATTCCTGGACCGTACTCACACTGGAAGGCTTTCTGAGGTTCTTAAATGAATTTACATTGTTGGGATAATATCCCACGCGCCAATGACTGTTGAAATCGAAATCATAATAAACACCGGCAAACAAACCGAGCTGAAATTTCTTTTCCTTCAGTGGGTACCAAAAAAACTTTACTGCAGGTTCGATAATCAATCCGGTGCGATGAAGGGAAAGTGTGGTATTGTATTTTTCTGACAGGCTGTCCAGTGTGGGGGGCATCCGGCCGTTCAATAAGATCCGGTCAAAATGTTCTCCTACGGATAGACCCGTCACCAGCCAAAATTTATTTGTTTGAAAAATGCGGCGGTAAACACCCAGAGAAATATCTGCGGTGGTTATGGCCTGTTGGGATATGATGGTACCTGCCTGGAGACTGTAAATCATTTTTCCGCCCGCCGGCATCCCCGCCAGTTCGAACCGCAATCCAACCGGAATCTCCAGGGGTTGCTGGTATCCATATTTGTTCATGAATTTGTTGATGTTTAAATCTTTGGGCGTATAAAAAACAGAGCTCACATTGAACATCAATATGTAGGTGGAGTCATTGCGGTTCGTACCCTGCTTCGTTTGAGAAAAAACAAGGGTCGGCGTCAGGGTAAAAAATATTGCAAACAACCGCGCGTTCATAGTGCAAAAGTATCAAACTAAAAGGAGATCAATTGTTAATCGATTTCTAACTGGCCTTTCCCCTTTTGTGGAGATGTAGGAAGGTTTTCAATCGTGGTGAAAATTACCCCAACTGGTGTAAAAATGAGGGCTATTCTCGGCGCTGAGACTATAATAGAGCCTGTAATCACCGGGTGCAATCTGGGGAAAGAGCTTTACTGGATTGGATTCCGAGGGATCCAATGGAATACTGCTGTAGGCCGTCGCCTGGATTTTAAAGGCTCCTTCCTCCTGAATATTCAAATGGCTATCTACGATGACGTACTTAAATTCCATTAGTCCGTTGAATCCCCCATTAAATGAGAATATCATATGAACCTCGGAACTGGAAGGGTTTGGGAACAAGCCACTCGCTGAGGTAACGGAGTCTGGTTTAACAGTACCGGTCAGATCGGCGGTATCCAAAGCGTTAAATAAATTCATCTCCTGAGCGCTGAAAGACAGGGGTATCCACTGACCGTCTGCGTCACCTGAAATAAGATTCCCACTATAATCGACCTTCCATTGTTTGGAAACATCAATGGTCTGTTCTTCCTTTTTGCAGGAACTCAGAAATGTCAAAAGACTCAAAAGACCTATCCATCCGGACTTTATCATATTTAAATGTACAAATTGAAATGGGGATATGAAATAAAGGAAACCCTTAGATCCCGGATCGATTGAACGATCAATAAGAACCGCTGATTTCTTTCTAAAAACAATAAGAAATTCAGGACCTGCTTTGGACATCTGCCGTTCATTTATTCAGCACCTTGATTTCCTATGCGCCCGTTCTTTCTGGGAATGAAAGACTGTCCAATTGGCCGCCATCAAAATAGAAAATACTTTTGGGTAAACCGGCGTATGCCAGGGCCGCCGGATAGTCTGAAGACAAAAATAGACTGCTCAGTGTCCAGACCTGGTTATTCATTTGGTGATGGAAGCCGTCCAGAACGTCCACCTTTTTTAAATTCTCCTGCAGTCCGGTTCCCCAGGCCTTGGTCAGGGCTTCCTTGCGGGTCCACAAATAATAAAAAACCGCCAGCGGATCGGAAGACCTTTGCATAAAAGATTTTTCCTCTTCACTGAAGTGTTCGTCCAGCAAGTCTTGAAATATAAAATCCGGATTTATTTTTTCAATATCAATACCCAGTTCCTGCGATGCAAAAGCAAGAAGAATCCAGTGGCCGGAGTGACTCAGATTAAAGGATATGGGGAAAGGGGGTTCACTGACAAAGGGTTTGCCGCCCGATTGGGAACGAAGGATGATTTTCCTGTTACTATCCAAGTATTGGGTCAGCAGCAGTCGCAGGGCTTGCCGGCCCGTGATAAACCGGTTTCGGTCTTCTTCCAACCGAAAACGGGCAGCAAATTGTTTTTCATCTTCCGTGAGCAAAGAAATGGAAATCATTTGCTGGGGAAACCTCCATACATGCACAGCCTGATCCAGTTCCCAGTTACAAAGTCCGGGGTTTAGAAAAAGAGGAGTAGCTGGGATTTTCTGCATGGGTGGCGGGTGGTTAGCGGACAAAGAAGCGTTCATCGGCTTATTACTAGATGGCCTTCAATACCGAAGATGGATTCACCAAATCCTTTTTCACCTTGCCGGCATTTCTTTTTTTCATGATCTCATCCAGGAGCTTGGCCAACTCCTTCACATTGGGTGGAAGAAGAAAGGTCTTGTGGTCACCGGAGATTTCGTGGATGTCTACACCCTGCATCGCATATGGTTTCCATCCCAGATAGATCGGATCATCCAGGAAATAACTCCGACCCTTGACGCGGAACAAATCGATGGTCCCGTTATAGGGGGTCATCTTATATTTCGAAAAAGCAATATCGTGTTTCTCGTTGATCTCCGCGGCGTGTGCGATCTTTTCTCCATCGTCCATATCCTTATCCACCAGTTTTGCTGCCCGCAACAGGTAATGCAGTTTGTAGCGAACGAAATTAATCTGATAGCGGATGGTGGCACCCGGATTCCTGAAAAAAGAACGGACGATAAAATTAAATTTTGGAAACTGGCGCCGGATCTTTTTCTTCATCCGGATGGCCGGGCTGTCGAAGAAATAAGAGTTATCGGCATTGGTATCAAAAATGGCCAGCATGTTCACCTCGCGGCCTGTTGCTTTCAATTGTTTTGCCATTTCAAATGCCACGATTCCCCCAAAAGAATAACCGGCCAGGCTATAAGGTCCCGTAGGATTTTGTTCGAGGATTTCAGCTACATAATAGGCTGCAATGTCTTCCATGCTGTCAAAGGGTTGATCGATCCCGTTGAGTCCCCTGGCCTGTAATCCAAAAACGGGCTGGTCGGGATCCAGTAAAGTAGCCAGGGTATGAAATACAAGAACCGTCAGTCCGGAGCCGTGCACTACGTAAAGCGTCGGCTTATTCCCTGCTGCCTTGATGGGCACCAGTGAATTCCAATAACTGGGTCTTTCTTCAGTCTCCAGCAGTACGGCCAGTTTTTCGATGGTGGGTGATTCAAACAAAGCCGTGATCGGCAAACGTCGTTTGGTTTTATCCTCGATCGTGCGGATGATCCGGATCGCTGTGAGCGAGTGACCTCCTAGTTCGAAAAAATTATCATCGATGCCAATTTGTTGCAATTGCAAAGCGTCTTTCCAGATGGCGAGCAACATTTTCTGCGTTTCTGTTTCCGGCGGTCTGATTTTACGAATGCCAAACTCAGGCAAGAGATCCGGATCCGGCAATGCTTTTTTATCCAGCTTCCCATTATTGGTCAGCGGAAGCCGGTTCAGCGGGATGAATACCCTTGGCACCATATAGTCTGGCAGCTTGGTATAAAGAAAAGTAGTCAGGTTTTCTTTGTCGAACTGTCCGTTGGGTACTACGTAGGCAATCAGTTTTTTTTCCGACTGTCCGTCTTCTCTTGCGATGACGACAGCCTGTTGTATACTGTCATGCTGTTGGATCACATATTCTATTTCGTTGAGCTCAATGCGGAATCCCCGAATTTTTACCTGGTCATCCACCCGGCCCATGTATTCGATGCTACCATCGGGCAAAAAGCGCGAAAGATCTCCGGTCCGGTACATTTTCATGCCCGGTGTTTTGGAAAACGGATCGGGAATAAATTTTTCTGATTGTAGTTCCGGACGGTTCAAGTAACCCCTTGTTACACCCTCTCCACCGATATAAATTTCACCGATCATACCATCGCGGATGGGATTTTCGTAGTGATCTAAAATATATACCTGGGTGTTGCCAATCGGCCTTCCGATGGTAATGGTTTCATCAGCAGAAAATATTTGTCCGCAGGTGGACCAGATGGTTGTTTCCGTTGGTCCATACATGTTATACAGTCCTTTGCATCGCGGAAGCAGTCTGGCGGCGAGATCCCGGGGAATCGGTTCCCCGCCGCAGAGTACTTTTATATTCATAAAATCCTGCCAACCGGATTCCAGCATCATTTTGAAAGTCACCGGTGTGGCTTGCATGATGCTGATCTTTTCCTTTTTCAATTTTTCCAACAGGATTCTACCGTCTTTTTGATCGTCGTCACTGGCCAACACCAATTCGGCACCAGAAATCAGGGGCAGGTACAATTCCAGGCCGGCGATGTCAAAGGAGATAGTCGTTACGGCCAGCAGTTTGTCCTGGGGTGTGATACCCGGAAATTTCTGCATACTGAACAACAGGTTTACCAGGTTGTGGTGTTCAACCATGACGCCCTTGGGTTTTCCCGTAGAACCAGAAGTATACAACAGATAAGCCAGACTCCGGCTGTTGGATTCTACGTCGGGATCTTTTTTTGAATATTCCGGCAATTTTGACCAGGCCTGCTCGATGAGCAACTCCTTTGCCTTGGATTTAAAAGTTCCTTTATAGGCTTGAGAAGTAATAATCAGTTTGGCGGACGAATCTTCGAGCATGAATTGTATCCGGTCCTTGGGATAGACGGGATCCAGCGGAAGGTAGGCAGCACCTGCTTTCATAATCGCCAGCAGGGCAATAACCATTTCCGCCGAACGGTGCAGGGCCAGCGCCACCACGTCATGAGCTCGTACGCCTTGCTCAATCAATAGAGCAGAAAGCTGATTGGCTTCCTGATTGATTTGCTTATAACTATAGGATTGGTCACCAACCCTCAGGCCAATCTTATCGGGATATTGCCGGGATGTTTCACTGAAGAGCTGATGAAAAGTTTTTTCCTTCGGATAGTCAAAGGCCGTAGCATTCCAGTTACGCAGTCTTGCCCGCAGTTGGTCCGGCGGCAACAAGGGGATATCTTTTATTTTGATAGAGGGGGTCTCTACTACCGCCTGCAGCATGTATTCATATTCATTCATCATCCGCAGGATCGTGGAGGACTTAAATATCTGGGTATTATAAGACCATTCCAGTACCAAGGCGTTTTCAGATCCGCTCGCATTGATGAAGATTTCAAAATTTTCATATTCCCTCGGATTGTAGAGCAGCTGATGCTTCAAATTTTCGAAGACAACGCCGTCATCCAGACCCATATCAATGTTAAACACCAGGGGTACCAAGGGAATCCTGGATGCATCTCTTGATATATTCAGATTTTTAAGCAGGCTTCCGAAGGTGATTTGCTGGTGCTCGTAATCGTTGAGGATTTGCGTTTTTCTGGTCTTCAGGTATTCTGTAAAACTCATTTCCCCATTCGGATAACTGCGCATGGGCAGCAGGTTCACGCAGTGACCAACGAGTCCATAGTGTCCTGTCGTAGACTGACCGGCAGCCGGAATACCCAAGACAATATTGGATTGTCCGGTAACCAGGTGCAGGAAAATCTCATAGGTGGCCATCAAAGTCGTCACCAGGGTACAACCTGATTTGGCGCCCATTTTTTTCAGTGCCGATACCAATTCCGGATTCAGCCGATAGTCATCCCGGTGACTTTTATAGGTACGCGCCGCAGGCCGAGGAAAATCGGTAGGCATGTCCACCATCGGCACCTGACCCTGATACTGATCGGACCAGTACTGTTCTGTTATTTTGTATTCTTCAGATTCAGAAAATCTCCATTGTTCCAGGGCAAAGTCACAAAATGAAGGAGCGGGCGCCAAGGCTGGCGGAATATTTTTGACAAAGGCAGAATAAAATTTACTCAGGTCCTGCATGATGATGCCCAGGGACCAGCCATCGCAGATGATATGGTGTGCGGCGAGGGTGAGATAGTGCACCTCCTCTTTCAATCGAAACAAAGCGGCCTTAAACAAAGGTCCGTTCACCAGGTCGAAAATCTCCAGCGCATTGTGCTTGGTAAATGTTGAGATAAACTCTTCCTGATCTTCCTCGGATAAACTGCTAAGGTCTTCATAGCGGTATTTCAAAGGCAGTTCGCGGTAAACACAAATTTGTTTTCCGTCGGCACTGAAGGTAGAACGCAGTGCTTCATGGCGATCAATCACCGCCTGCAGGGCTTGCTCCATGGCCCGTTGATGAAAGGGGCCGGTCAACCGAAGTGAAATCGATTCATTGTAAGACCGGTTGGCATCCGCTCCTCCCAGAAGACAGGATATCCATATTTCCAGCTGGGGTTCAATGGCCGGGACAGCCCGCAGCAATTCAGGACCTGCAAATGGGTCAAATTCTACTGGCTTCAGATTCGATATCGTATCCTTTATATCCAAACGACGTTTCTTTAAGTTACCTGCATATATTTTCCGGGTCTGTTAGGATCCATGATGAACCAGGCAGGATTTCCCTCCCGGTCACGGCCAAGTTTGGCTCCGTAAACGGGTGGTTTCTCTTCCGATGATCCAATACCAGAAATTCCAATCTTGGGTTGTGCGTGCGATAAAAAACCTGCGGTCATCAACTCATTCACCGACTCTTCAAATTTTTCTACAATTTGCGCCACCTCTTCTGGCCGATGCGCCAGAGTAAGAAAACAGGGAAATCCGTCCCAGATATGGATTCCTTTTTCGCGCATCGCCGAAAACAAGAGTTCAAAATAAGGAATTTCTTCCTTAAATTTTAACTTCCAGAGGGATCCAAATTGAGCTGCATAAATCGGCAGGCCATATTTGGTGCAAATCCGGTTGATCGCTTCCGAAAGGCTGGCCGTCAGTGCATTCAAGTCCTCCTGCAAACGGGGGCCCTTTTCCTTCATATATTCCAAAGAAGCCCGGGACGCAGCCAGCGCCAAGGGATGCCGGACAAATGTTCCGGCAAAATAAGTAACGCCCGATTCGGGTGTGGAATTGTCACCATATTGCCAGAATCCGCCGTCCAGGGCGTCCATGAACAACTTTTTACCGGCAATCACTCCGATGGGCAATCCGCCAGCAACTACTTTTCCATAAGTCCCCAGGTCGGCGGCGATACCAAAAATGCCCTGGGCCCCGGCCGGGTGAGCCCGGAAACCGGTAATCACTTCGTCAAAAATCAGGGCGGAACCCGATTGCGCGGTGATCGCCCTAAGCTCTTTCAAAAATTCGATGGGCTGAAATTCGGGCCGGCGGCTTTGCACCGGTTCCACCAATACGGCCGCCAGTTCATGGGCCCTTTCCCGGATGATGGCCAGACTTTCCTCTGTACCATAATCCAAGATGAGCATATTCTGTACAGCTTCCGGCATGATTCCCGGGGCGGCGGGAAAGGATTTAAGCTTCTTGGTTCCCCGGACAATTACTTCGTCGACGATTCCATGATAGGATCCCGAAAAAGCCACAATGGTCGAACGGCCGGTCACGGTCCGGGCGATGCGCATCGCTCCGAGTACGGCTTCTGAACCAGTATTGCAGAGTGCGGAGCGGTCCATACCTGTAAATTCACAGATGAGTTTGCAAACGACTCCCGCCAATTCGTGCTGGGGTCCGAGTTCATATCCCAGGTCGATCTGTTTTTTGAGGGCTTCGGTAATAATCTCCGGCTGGTAGCCCAGGAAATTCGATCCAAATCCGTTCAGGGCATCAATGTATTCGTTGCCGTCGATATCCCAAAGGCGGCTGCCTTTCGATCGGTTGACCACGATGGGATATACAATTTCTTTGGTCAGTGGTTTAAATCCGGATACGACCCGGGGATCTGCCATGAAAGCCCGGTTATCCTGTGCATAGGCCTTACTCAGACGGGTCTTCTGGTTATAACGGGCAGTAAAATCCCTAAGGTAGGTTTCCTGGGTTTTGCTGAGGGTGGTTGCGTGCTTCTCAATTTTGGCCGTAGCTCCGAACGGCTTTTTCAGTTCATTGATTTCTTCTGGACTCAGTCCTTTTTCTGATTCGCTGGGGATGGTTTTTTTTACCGGGACTACGGGCGGGTTACCTTGTAACAGGGCCACTTGTTGAGCCAGCAACTGTATCTGCTTTGTAATGTCTGAAAGGGCAGACTGGTCTCCCCGATCGGTGGCCTGAATCCCTGCGGCGGCTGGGTCAGAAACTGCGCCGGAGGCCTGGAATTTTTCTTTCGGCAGATTTTCATCCAGAAAGCCGGCAAGCAAATCCAGATTGGTGTAGGATTCGTTTAACTGGCGGAAACTGATCGGCAGACCGAATTCTTTTTTAAGATTCAGGGCCACCTGGGTTAACAGGAGGGAATCGAATCCGATTTCGATAAAATTCATGTCCGGAGTCACGGTTTCCATTTCAATACCGGAAGCATTTTCGAGCATCTCCTTGAGTTTCTTTATCAATACTGATTTTCTCATGATCCTTGGTTGAGGCAAAATATTTTTAGCGGGTGTTGGAACGGGTTCAGCCGTATCCGAACCATTCAAACGGGAAGGCACAACCGATTTAGACATTTGCGTGGCTATGGGGTCCACCCAAAAACGAGTCCGGTCAAAAGCATAACCGGGCAAAGACAGGCGAGATCTTTTTTGACCCTGATAAAAACTTTCCCAGTCGGGATCCAACCCGTGCATCCAAAGCTGACCCAAGGCTTTTAATACTGCATGGGCCGCTGTTTTTCCATCTTCTGTGTCCAGGCTAGCAATTGCAGTAACCGGATTTTTCAAACCCTGCTGTCTGACAAGCGTACTGAGTACACGCCCAGGGCCCGTTTCGAGCATCAGGGGAAAACCTTCTTCAACCACCGTCTGAATGGCCTCAGCAAAGCGAACGGGTTTTCGTAGCTGACCAGACCAGTACTGCGGCTGCGTGATCTCCTGATCGGTTACCCATTTTCCGGTCAGCGTGGAGGCAATCGGAATCCTGGGCAGATGCATCGGAACAGACTTTACCACTTTTTCAAAGGCAGAGACAATGGGATCCATCATCGCAGAATGAAAAGCGTGACTGGTCTGAAGTCGTTTATTGGCAAAGCCTTTTTCAGTCAACAACCTGGAAAAATTTTCCATTATATCTTCCGGACCTGACACGACCGACAAAGCCGGACTGTTGATGGCTGCCAGGGAAACCCCCTCTGGCATCAGGGGTGTAATGTTTTCGTGTGCACTGCGGACGCCCAGCATGCTACCGGTAGGAAGTGAAGCCATCAGGCTGCTTCGGCTGAAGACCAGTTTCAAGGCATCGGCCAGACTGAATACTCCAGATAAATGAGCGGCTGCAAATTCTCCGATACTGTGACCTACAAAAGCAGCTGGTTTGATTCCCCAGCTCATCCATAACATGGCCGTGGCGTATTCGATGATAAAAAGTGCCGGTTGGGTATAGTAAGTGTTGTGTATTTTCTGTTCCGCCAGCCTGACATCTTTTGAGGGATAAAGGATATCCCGGATGTCTTCCTTCATCAGCGGCTTCAACCCCTCAGCACATTGGTCCACGGCTTGTTTAAATACCGGTTCCTGTTCGTATAGGGCTCGACCCATATTGACCGACTGTGCCCCCTGACCAGGAAAAAGAAAAACCAGGTCCGTCAGTTTTTCTTTCAGCATATTTGAATCGGCTCCAGTAGGTGCGGCTTGCAGTTTTTGAATCAGGTCCTCTCTGTTAAGGGCAATCGCAAAACGACGGGCATTAAAATTTTCACGACCTGTCTGCAGACTGTAGGCAAGGTCCGAGATATCCAGTGTTTCATGCTGCTTCAGATAGTCCGATAGTTTTAATGCAAAATTTTCACGGCTGGTGATCGATTTAGCCGACCAGCTGACCAAATACCCGGAACCCGTATCTTTTTTTCTCGGTGGAAAGGCACCCGTCTTTGGCAGATGTTCTTCCAGGATTACATGCACATTCGTTCCCCCGACACCAAAAGAGCTGACACCTGCCCGTCTGGCCTGATTGGATTCCCATTCTTTGTATTGGGTGTTCACATAAAAGGGACTGTTCTTAAAATCAATATGCGGATTGGGTGTAGAAAAATGTATCGAGGCCGGAATTTTTTGATAGTACAAGGCAAGCGTCGTCTTGATGAAACCCGCTACTCCGGCGGCAGCCGTCAGATGACCAATATTGGACTTGATGGAACCCAGGGCACAATATTGTTTTATGTCCTGCGGACCGAAGGCGAGGTTCAATCCCTCAATTTCGATGGGATCCCCCAGGGGGGTGGCCGTTCCATGGGCTTCAATATAACCAATGGTGGATGCACTGATCCCCGCATCTTCTATGGCCCGGTGAATGGCGCCTGCCTGACCTTCTGCACTGGGCGCGGTGAAACTTCCCTTGGAGCCGCCGTCGTTATTCATCCCCACGCCGCGGATGACCGAAAAAATAATATCTCCATCTTTTTCCGCGTCTTCCAGTCGCTTGAGCAGCACCACCCCAGCGCCATCGCTGAATACGGTGCCGGCTGCCTGGGCATCGAAAGTCCTGCAGTGACCGTCTGGACTATACATGGCACCTTCCTGGTAGAGATGACCGCTTTTAACGGGCACCGTGACGGCCACCCCTCCCGCCAGGGCGATATCGCACTGACCTTGGCGGATCGCTTCGGTCGCTTCGGCAATGGCCAGTAGGGATGTGGAACAGGCCGAATGAATACTGACGGCGGGTCCTTTTAAATTCAGTTCATAAGCGGTACGCGATGCCACATAGTCTTTTTCATTGACGGTCATTACCTGAAAACTGCCTACCTGTTCTATCTTATCCTGGTTGCTTTGTACATTTTGGAGATAGTACGTATTGTTTCCGGTCCCGGCGAATACACCGATGGAGCCTTTATATTTTGACGGGACATATCCACCACTTTCCAGTGCTTCCCAGGCGATCTCCAGAAAAATTCGTTGCTGGGGATCCATGAGTTCTGCCAGTCTCGGATTGATACCAAAAAATGCAGCATCGAAACGGTCGGCACCCTCCAGGATGCCCCGGGCAGGGATATAGTCCGGATTGTTTTTGGTCGCCTCATCAATGTGGGGATCCAATTCTTCTTTAGTAAAAAAAGAAATCGTATCCCTTCCCTCTTTGACGATATTCCACAACCCTTCGATGGTGTTGGCTCCGGGAAAACGACCGGCCATGGCGATGACAGCCACATCGCTGGTTTTGGTATCCGGTTTTATTTTCTTTTTGGCAGTAACCGGTGTTATTTTTCCTTGGCCTTCAAAAAACTCCACGATCCCGCGCACGGTGGGATGCTGGTATAATTTCGTGATGGGCAGATCCAGTTGATTTGCTTCTTTCAACCGGGCAACTGTTTTAAGCGCCAGCAGGGAGTTCCCCCCGAGTTCAAAAAAATTATCTTCAATACCCACTTTATCCAGTTGCAAAACATCGCTGAAAGCCTGGGCTATCTTTTTCTGCGATGCGGTCGTAGGTGCTTTATAAAGTACCGACAATTCCGGCCTTTTTATTTCCGGAACGGGAAGTAGTTTTTTATCGACTTTGCCGCTCGAGGTTTTGGGTAGTTCATGGATCCACACAAAGGCCGAAGGGATCATATAATCCGGCAAATGTTGTTCAATCGCCTGGCGGATCAAAGGCGTATCTTTTTTTCCGTCGGATGAGACCAAATAAGCGATGAGTCTTTTTTGGCCCGGAATATCTTCTCTGGCTACCACGATGGCTTGCTTTATCCCTTTTTGTTGGTTGAGAACTACTTCAATTTCTCCAGGCTCGATCCGGTAACCCCGGATTTTTACCTGCTCATCCCTGCGACCTTTTAGTTCGATGTTGCCGTCGGGTAGAATGCGTGCCAGATCTCCCGTTCTATACAGTCGTAAATCACCTAGGGACGGATGGCGCCAGGCGATGAATTTTTCCGCCGTCAGTTCCGGTCGGTTCAGATATCCTTCCGCCAGACTTTTTCCGCTGATGCAAAGTTCACCGGTCTGTCCAGAAGGCAATGGTTTCAGATTCTCATCCAGGATCCAAATGGCTGTTTCGTCAATCGGTTTTCCGATGCTGGGCAGGGCTGGCCACGCGGCCGGATCTCCTTCCAGAGCCAGGGCCGTCACCACATGGCATTCGGTGGGACCATATTGATTGAAGAGGCGGCAATTAGGTAAGGCTGAAAAAAATTTTACCAGCTGCGGGGTGACTTTGAGTTGTTCGCCGGCTGTAATGACTTCGCGCAAGGAAACAGGAAAAAGCTGATGGAAGTCGGCCGCCTCGGATAAAAATTGCAGGGCTACAAAGGGCAGAAAAATTCTGTCTATGGAAACTTCCTGAATAAAACGCAGCAACCTTTGCGGATCCAGTCTGAGATCGTCGCCCACCAATACCAAGGTACCCCCGGTCGTCAGGGTTGCAAAAATTTCCTGAAAGGAAACGTCAAAACTCAAGGGTGCAAATTGAAGGGTTTTGGTTCCCTTTCCCGCCAAAGAATGTTTTTTCTGCCAGGTCAGCAAATTTACCAGCGGTGTCTGCCCCATGCTGACTCCCTTGGGTTTGCCAGTCGATCCGGAGGTATAAAGAATATAGGCCAGGGTGCCGGCCCTGGTGGTCAACCGTTTTTCCTCTTCGGTTTCCGGGTGGTCGTATGAATGAAGCAGTATGTCCTTGTGTAGGTTTTCAAATATGGAAATATCCGCCGCAGGCGCCAGGCAGATCTGAATACCAGAATCGGAGATCATTTGATCTAGGCGATCGGCCGGATAACTTGGATCCAGCGGGAGATAAGCTTTTCCGCTTTTCAAAATTGCCAGTACACCCGCGATCATATCAATCGACCGGGTCGTACTGATGCCAATGAGAGGAAAAGAAGAAGAAGGACTGGATAGAATTTGATTGGCCAGAAGGTTCGCTCTTTTGCTCAGAGCGGCATAGGAAAGTTCTCTTCCTTCAAAACGGACGGCGATGGCATCAGGGGTTTGTATTTGCTGACGGTCAAATAGTTCTTGTATCGATGGTTCCACTCCGCGATAGGCGTCATTGATATTTCCCGGAGGAACGTTCATTGTGATCGCATTTGATTTTTGATTTCTTTCGAAGAAATAAGTTTTCCAAAATCCTGTTTCCAATTGAGGCCAATCGTAAAACAAAATCAGAAGGCTGTTGGGTGGATTAGCAATCTACAATCGTTTCAACGTGTCAATGTTGCGGATGGAGGCTGTCTCCCACTTTACATGCCTGACCGGCTAGCCAGGCATACCCTGTTTTCGCGATGGCTTTTACTGTACTGTCCCGCTTTTTAAAAGACCATACATCTTTTACAAAATCTATATAATTTTTTTTATTCAGCTGATCAAAGGCAACCGAAATAGTGGGCGAAAGAGAATAGGCCGTATGCCAGGTTCCAAATGGAATGAATAAAGTTTCACCCGGACCGACGACAAAATTAATCGGCGTTGCATTTTTATATTTGGGATACTTTTCAAAATCCGGTTCGAAAATATTGATATCGGAACGCCAGGGATCTTCTGGTTTTGGATAAAGAAAATCTTCCTGACCTCGGGGAAAAACAGTAAATCGTTTTTCGCCGTAGAGTTGCGTTATCCAGGCATTGAGATGATAATAATCCAGATGAATAAAAGGAAACCGTCCTCCGGGCCCGCCAATAAACAGTTCTGTGGCGCCACCCCAATGACCTTTGTTGAACCATTTGCTCTCCAGCCAGTTGGGTTTTGCGTAATTCAGATTCAGGGGCTGAAGCAATGGCAAGATTTCCGGGAGGGTTTCTGGTATATCAAAAATACAGGGATAAGGAGCGGGATTTGATACGGAACTGTTTTCAACCATGTCCATGATCTGGCGCATGGTGTAAGTTTTGTCTTTCACTTCTGTTGTCCGGTCTCCAAAGTTGGAACGAAACCAATCGGGGCTGAAAAGACCCTTGGCCTTCCAGACCTTTGAGGCATTTTTAAATACGACAGGAACACCGGGTTGATAAAAATCCTGCATAAAAGATGCATAGGAAATGTCATCCACTTTTTGAACTTCCATGGAAAGGGGTTTTTACGAGCGAAACGCAGACAAATTAATCATAATTTCCAGATAATCATAATACCGCAGAGGCGAAAAAGGGATTTAGCCAGGTATTTTTCCCAACAGGGGTTTTACATAGTTGCGCAGGAATTCCGGGTAAAATCTACAGGCATAGATAAAGGGACTTAACATGTTAACATGCAACAGTTTATACAATATAAACTGGCGGATCACAAAGATGATCAGGTCGGCAGCCAGGGTTCCGTAAATACAACCCATGATGCCGTAACGGCCAATCAGGAAGTAGTTGAAAACAAGGGTTGAAACGGTGAAGCCAAAGATGATGATAAAGTTCAGCCGGGCCTTGCCGATTGAATCCATGATGACCCCAAAAAACTTGTCATAAGGATTGAGCAGACAGGTCAGGATCACGACCTGAACCAGGGGTACAGAATCCATGTAATTGTGACCCGCTACTACCCTGACGACAAAGGATGGAAAACAAAATACAAAGATGACCAGCGGAACCAGAACGGCCAGAATGGTGCCCACCGACTTTTCATAAAGATATTTGCCGGCATCTTTTCCCTGCTCCGCAAATCGTTTGGCGCTTTGTGGAAAAACAATGGTGCCCAGGGCGTTGGTAGGCAGGTCTGTCAGGTTAAAAACACGGATGGCTACATTGTAAGACCCAGCCGCATCCGGGGAGATCATGGTGCCAAGCATCATTTGATTGATGGTGGCCGAAAGCATACCACTGATATAGGTACCAAAAACAAATTTTCCGTAGTTGAATAATTTTTTTATCCAATCGATATGCAGGTGATAGGAGATGACCAGATAGTTTCGTACATAAAACCAGGATAACAAAGCGGCCAGTCCCGTGCTGATCGCCTGGGCATAGATCAGGCTCAGCAGAGAAACAGGCAGGTTGAAAATAAAACAGACCAGAATATAGAAGAAAAATCCACCCTGCCGGATCATGGTGGTCACCAGGATGCCGCCGAATCTGAAATAAGATTGCTCAATCCATTGAAACTGGGATAAAATACCCTGCAGAATATATACGCCGTTAAAAATTAAAAACATGGGCAACAGTTCCGGATAGTGCCAGAGACGGGAAAGAAATCCGGCCAGGGATATATTGACTACGATACAAACCGCCATCAGGATCCCACTCAATACAAAAGAAGCCGAAATAATCCGGGGTTTTTCTACTTCAGCGCTTTCAGACAAGAATTTGATCAGCGCATATTGGATCAGACCGCCCCTTGACATTTCAAAAATCGTGGTCGTTGCCACAAACAATACCCATATCCCGAAACTATGTTTGTCTAGTATCCGGACCAGGAGGTAAAATCCACCAAAACCAAACAACAACTGCTGAATATTCAATATCAGTGAATAGGACCCAGATTTTAGCCAGTAGTGTTTGTTGTCCTTCATAATAGAGAAAACGGGGAAAAAGAAAGGAAATGATAAGGATGACAAAGAATTTCTAACATTCCTGTATTTCTCTGATCACAACAGCTCTTTTTCAAAAACAGGTTTTTGTCTTTTTAAAGAAGCTTGTTCATAGGCATATGCCAGGGACAGCAACAGGGGTTCGGTGTAGGGACCTGCATAAAAAGAAATCCCCATTGGCAGACCGTGCCACAGGCCCATGGGAACGGTAATGTGCGGAAAACCGGTAATGGCTGCCGGGGTGGACAGTGAAGGTCCGTTGTCATAGTCTCCATTCACCAGGTCAATGCAACAGGCCGGACCATTGGTAAATCCGCCGAGGGCGTCCAGGTTATTGGCGGCCATGAGATCTAAAACAGTTTTTCGAAAGCCCAGTGTTTTCTCCAGGGAATCGATATATTCTTTGCTTTCCAGTCCTCCTTTTGCTTCGCTCTCCACCAGGATCTCCTGTTTGAAAAATGGCATCATTTTCTGGTGATATTGCAAATCAAAAGCGATCAGCTCTTTAAGCGATTTCACTTCTCCCGAGGCCGAACCCAGATACCGGTTCAGTCCGTCTTTAAATTCATAAAGCAGGACCTGGTATTCTGCGGTGCCCAATAGTTTCAAGGGACCCATCACATCCACCATCACCATCGTAGCCCCTTGCGCTTCCATGGTCGTCATCGCTTCCCGAAGCAAGGCAACCATATCGGGATTGCCCTCGAGGTGTGATTTTTCAATACCAATTCTTTTCCCTTTCAGACTTCCCTTGACAAGAAAGGACCGGTAATCGGTGTGGGATTTGCCTTCACTGTTTTTGGTTACCGGATCGGACTCATCCAAACCGACTCCTGCTGCGAGCAGTATGGCCGCATCGCTTACCGTTCTGGTCATGGGTCCAGCGGTATCCTGTGTGGCAGAAATGGGTATGATGCCCGTGCGGCTCCACAATCCCACGGTTGGTTTTATTCCTACCAGTCCGTTGACGGCTGCCGGCGAAACCACCGATCCGTCGGTTTCTGTTCCGACACTCACCGTACAGAGATTGGCTGACGCTGCTGAACCAGAGCCCGCGCTGGATCCCGAAGGATTTCGGTCCAGGATGTAAGGACTTTTGGTTTGGCCGCCCCGACTGCTCCAACCACTGCAGGAATGAGATGAACGAAAATTTGCCCACTCACTCAGATTTGTTTTTCCCAGCAGCACGACGCCAGCCTTCCGCAATTGTTTTAAAACAAAGGCATCTTCCTTTGCGTAGTTGCCCAATAGGGCCAGTGACCCGGCGGTGGTGAGCATCTTGTCGCCTGAATTGATGTTGTCTTTGACCAGGATCGGTATCCCATGCAAGGGTCCGCGCAGTTTTCCCTCTTTTCTTTCTGCATCCAGGGAGGCAGCGATCTGCAAAGCGTCCGGATTCAATTCGATGATGGCATTGAGTTCGGGGCCTTTGCGGTCTATTCTTTGTATCCGAACCAGATAGGCTTGCGTGATTTTGACGGAGGTCAGTTCGCCGGACTGCATTTTCTTTTGCAGTTCTTCTATGGTTGTCTCCTCCAGGTCCAGCGCCGGAGCTTCGGCCATGCGTGTTGCTTCCTGCCCATTATCCCGCCAGCTGCCGGCAACCAATCCCAATCCGATTCCTCCCATTGTCGTCAAAGAGCCATTGCGAAGAAATTTTCTCCTATCCATATTTTGCCTTTTAATTTATTTCCAGCCACCACCCAGGGATCGGTACAGTTCAACCCTTGCATTCAACTCTTGATTTTGAAGAAAAGCCAGGCTCAACTGTGCATCCAGCGCTGTTTGCTGAGCGGTGATGACTTCCAGATAATTGGCCATATCGTTTTTAAATAACAATTGCGCGTTGTTTACAGCCGCAGAAAGGGTATCGGCTCTTTGTTGCGCAAATCCCTCCTGTTCTTTGAGTTTGTTTATCCGAACCAGCGCATCCGTCACTTCGGTTGCAGCCGTCAGTACGGCTTGCCGGAACCGGATAACAGCCTGTTCTCTTTGCTGTCTGGAAATCTCCAGTTGCGTTTTCAACTGCCTGCCCTGCAATACCGGCTGAATCAGCGTTGCGCCTGCTATGCCAAACAAGGATCCGGGAATATTAAACCAGTTGCTGGCCTTCAAGGTTTCGAAACCAGTGCCCGCCGTCAGATTCAATGCCGGATACATATTTGCCTGGCTGATGCCTACCTGTGCATTGGCACTGACCAGCGCCATTTCCGCAGCCCGCACATCGGGTCTTCGGTTTAAAAGACCCACCGGCAAACCGGTTTCCAGGGAATCGCTGAAATGAATATCCGTTAAATTTCCGTCCCGGCGAATAGATCTTGGAAGCATTTGTCCTGGTATTCCTGGTGGTTTTTGTTTTCCTCCAGGATTTCAGGTCCACCTTGATTCCGGCCATCGCCGTACCGGTTGCCATCATCGGGACATTCTTCTTTATGCAACTCTTTGGTTTTACCATCAACCTCCTGACGCTCTTCGCGCTGGTGCTGGCCATCGGTATCGTCGTGGACGATGCCATCGTCGTGGTGGAAGCTGCCCATTCAAAAATGGAGCGAACGGGGCTCAATGCCAAAGAAGCCACGATACAATCCATGAGTGAAATTTCGGGTGCCATTATCTCCATCACCTTGGTAATGGCGGCGGTTATTATTCCCGTCGGATTCATGAAAGGCAGTGTAGGAATTTTTTACCGCCAATTCGCCTTTACCCTGGCTATCGCCATTTTGATTTCCGCCCTCAATGCATTGACCCTGAGTCCGGCCTTGTGTGCGCTGTTTTTAAAAAATGAGAAAAATGGAAAAGGGGATGACCATATAAAAACCAGTTTCGGAAAAAGATTTGGAAATGCTTTCAATGCGGGTTTTCAGGCGACAACCAATCGCTATATGGGTGCAGTGGAATTTCTGATCCGGCGCAAATGGCTGGCTGCTTTCGGATTGGCCATTGTCATAGGCCTCACCATTTGGGAAGTCAGGACTACACCCACGGGATTCATTCCGGCCGAGGACCAGAACTTTCTTATGCTCAGCGTAAATCTTCCACCCGCCTCTTCGCTGGAAAGGACCAACGCGAAGAGCGTCAGGAGGTTGATGGTAAAACCAAAGAGTTGCATAAAGAAGAAT
>JABDAN010000026.1:0-2128 GCA_013289175.1 Bacteroidota bacterium | reverse complement strand
TAAAGGGTTTGCGGTCCTTCTGCTCTTTTAGCTTCAGGAAAGAAACACCGAAGTTGGAAGAAAAGTGGACAGTATCATCTCAACCGTTCAGGCCGTTGACAAAAGAGGATCCCTTTCGGGATTGAATCTCTTTGGCGGCTTCATCAGTACTTCCAACTTCGGTGTTTCTTTCCTGAAGCTAAAAGAGCAGAAGGACCGCAAACCCTTTATGAGCATACAGCAGGTGCAGGGTGTACTCTATCAGAAACTGGCTGGTATCAAAGAAGCAGGCATTTTTATCCTCATGCCCCCGACGGTACAGGGTTTCGGAAATACCAGCGGATTTGACGTGATCATTCAGGACCGTACCGGTGGCTCTATAGACAAATTAAACCAGGTGACCAATGCTTTTTCGGCAGCACTGATGAAAAGAAAAGAAATTGCGTTCGCCAGTTCATTTTATTATACCGGCAATCCCCAGTATCAGCTAGAAGTAGACAATGCCAAAGCAAAACAACTTCATGTTTCTGTCAGTGATATCCTGGGTACCATGCAAGTATATTATGGCAGCAGTTATGCCTCTGACTTTACAAGATTTGGAAAGTATTACCGGGTTATCGTGGAAGCCGATATCCCCTACCGGAAGGATCCCTCTACCCTGGATGGAATCTTCGTTAAGAGCACCCTGGGACAAATGATCCCCCTCAATACCTTGGTCCAGTTAAAAAGAGTATATGGCCCGGAAACAGTAAACAGAACCAATCTTTTCAATTCGGTGGACATCAATGGAACGGTCAATGCCGGTTTTAGTTCCGGCGATGCCATCCGCGTGATACGGGAAGTAGCTGCCACGGATCTTCCACGGGGTTATTCATATGAGTGGTCGGGCATATCCAGGGAAGAAAGCGCCTCCGGTTCCCAGACACAACTCATTTTTATACTGAGTGTTGTATTCGTTTATTTTCTGCTCGCCGCCCAGTATGAAAGTTATATTCTTCCCCTGGCTGTTTTGTTTTCTATTCCAACCGGCTTGCTGGGTGTATTTGTTTTCATCAACCTGACCGGCATTGAAAACAATATTTATGTTCAGGTGGGTATCATTATGCTCATCGGTCTATTGGCAAAAAACTCCATCCTGATTGTGCAGTATGCTGTTCAGCGCAGACGCTCAGGCATGGAGTTGGTTGCGGCCGCCCTGGAAGCCAGCCGACTTCGTTTGAGGCCGATCCTGATGACCTCCTTTGCCTTCATTGTGGGACTGTTGCCGCTGATGTGGGCAACGGGTGGATCGGCGCTGGGCAATCGCTCTATTGGTACCGGAGCGGTGGGCGGCATGTTGCTCGGTGTGTTGCTGGGCGTTTTTATTATACCCGTCCTGTTCGTGATTTTCCAAGCCTTGCAGGAAAAGATGAGCGGAAAACCAAAACCCATTCGTGAAAAATATGAGCTCCGTTCGGAATAAAGGAGCCACAACTTGAGAAAATGAAAATGCTTTTTCGATTCGCATATGTCCTTTTATTGTTGGTCTTTGTTGTCTCCTGCAGAACGGGAAAAGATTATCAGCGCCCCAGTGTCTTGCTGCCGCAAACCTTTAGTCAGGCCACGCCGGATTCGACGAGCATCGGGGATATTCCCTGGAGGAATTACTTTTCAGATTCCATCCTGATAAGATTGATCGACAGCGGACTGGTCCGCAACTTTGATCTGCAGTTTGCTTTAAAAAATATCAGCATCGCCCAATCCCAGGTAAAACAGAACAACTGGTTATGGGTTCCCAAACTCACAGCCAGCGTTTCGCCCATCTACTACCGCAATTCAGACAACGGACCGGCCGGTATCAACAACGGCGCCATCAGCGACCACTATGTCGATTTGCTTGCCTCGGTCAACATGAATTGGGAAATAGATATCTGGGGAAAAATCAGCCGCCAGCAAGAGGCCGGCCGGGCAAATTTTCTTCAGAACTACGAAGCGACCAAAGTAGTACAGACGATGCTGATTGCTTCCATTGCTCAAGGCTACTTCAGTTTGTTGATGCTCGATCAGCAACTGGCCGAAGCAAAAAAGACGCTGGATCTTACCAGTGATTTTGTCAAACTCACAAGGCTTCTCTATGATGCGGGTGAAGTCACCTATCTGGGCGTGGAAC
>JABDAN010000025.1 GCA_013289175.1 Bacteroidota bacterium | reverse complement strand
ATGGGTATGCCCGGATAAAGTAAGATGAATGGTCGTGGAGTGATAACGAATCTTTTCTTCCCAATGGGTTGGGTCGTGCGACAACAATATCTTAAACGCGTTTTTATCCACCCCTTCCAGCGCCTTATCGATATCTCCGGCCTGAATAAAACCCCGGCCCCAGTTCTCTACACCAATTAAGGCAAGCTGGTCGGAACCCTTGCTGATCACCGTATTTTCGTTGAGCATTAACCGGTAACCCAGTTCTTTGTGATGCTCTTTGAGTTTTTGCAGGTTTGCTGCCTTTTGTTCCGGATTGTCCCACCGGGCGTAGTCGCCATAATCATGATTGCCGAGTATGGAAAATTGTCCGTAGGGGGCTTTCATTTCACGGAACAGCGTAAGATATGGTTCTACTTCCCATGCCATATTGTTTACTAGGTCGCCTGTGAAGACAAACAAATCACTTTGCAATACTTTTGCTAGATGGATGCCACGGGTCACAGCCGACATATTATCAAAACTGCCTGAATGAAAATCCGACAACTGTGTAATGGTAAACCCGTCAAATGATGCCGGAAGATCATCAAAATACAAAGTGATTTCGTGTACACGATAATCATATTTGCCTTTGAACATGGCATAGAAAAACCCCGTAAAGGGCAGGGAAGCCAGCAATATTCCCAATTCGACGATGAACCGGCGACGGGAAGGAAAAAAAGGCTCGCTTTGCATTGGTTTCCCTTTGAACAGTCTGCGAAGTATACCCCAAAATAGGCGCACCGTGTCGCCCAGTAACAAAACAATAATGAAAATGAGTTTGGTGATCAGAAAAGTCAGAAACAGGGTGAGTACCCATTCCTGAAACCGCGTGAGATATTTATGGGTGGTGACGGTGATACCGACGAGGAACAGCAATGTTACGCCGATAAATGCTACCAGGTAACTACCCAGCGCAATCTTGCGGCGCTTGGCGGATTTCCATCCCCTGACCCATGTTTTTACGCCATTATATGCATATACGTCGAGCAAAAGACTTATCGCGCCAATCAGGTAGAGCACCCGCATAAATCCACCATTGTGCATATATATATATTTCTAAGTAGGGGTACCATTTGAATTCGCAACTACGCTACCATTAGGCTTATGCCGGTACTTTCAAGGTTCGCTTATTTTCCAATCCTGGAAGAATACCGGCCAAAACAAAGAAAATACCCACGAGGGTGAATGACTCGCAAAGGCCCATTCTGTCACTTGGATCGTTCATATTGGCAATAAATCGTGGTATATGCAACAGGAGAAACCAACCCAAAACCATCATTCCAGAAAGCAGGGCAGCCAGTCTTCTGGTTTGAGGAATCAGCAGACCTATGCCACCTGCAAACAAACAAATTCCGCAGAAATAGGCCCAAAATACATGAAACGGAATATAGGAGGGAATAAATGATTCTATAAAATCGACAAACTTAAAATGTGCATAGCCACAAGCAACAAAAAAGGCTGCCAGGCATATACTTCCGATTGTAATCAGCACTTTTCTAAATCGTTCGTCTGCCCTGAATCCCAAATCTTTGGTCGAAGACTGCTCAGGAAATGACGCGGCAATGATAAAGGATCCTCCAGCGAGTGCAAGTGATTTATACGCATTGACCCAGTCATTCATAAAATGTGGCAGATGCCTGAGTACCGAAAAAAAGAAAATAAGCGCCGAAATCAGGAAGGCGGCCGGTCTTGCTTTTCTATTAAAGACAATCGCAATGGCCGCAATGGCAAGGGCCAAGCCGGAAATATAGGCCAACGCCGGATTGATGTTAAACCCTGACGGCCACGCAGGGGGGCGTCCAACTATAAAATCCTTGAAGACCAAACAAAGAACGGCAAGCGAAATGATGCCTATAGCGTAAATGAGACGACCAGGGGTTACTAGCTTGTTCATGGTAGCTCAACTTAAGAAATTTAATTGAATAGTAATCGTTATTGTCAGGCTGACTTATGAATGGACATAAGGGTAAATATGTAGATGGTCTGACGTGTTGTGAGGGTTGATTAAACTCGATATATTTATAAGTAGATAGCCAGGTGCCTTATAATATTTGTATCTAATAATTTAAATGTTTTAGCCAGCATCTATTGGCTAATAAATACAAAGAGTTCAAGAAATGCTTTATCTGTTAATTGGGTTTTTCCTAGTTCGAGGAATAATCTTCCTAATTCCGAAGACAAAGCAGATAAAGCTTGAAAAGGAGAGACTAGTCAAAGCCACAAATAAAGTAATGAATTTAAGGGAAGACCAAAATCTCTTCTTAAGATTGAGAGGTCAAGCATTTTCAGTAACTCCCGGCCAATTGAATTTAGTGCTAGATATGGCAAAAACCAGCGTATTCGGAACGGTAATGGATTGGAATATAGGAGATGTGATTATGACCGTTGTTGCATTTCAGACTGGGGATGCAAGTTTATATTTAAGTACCGGACAGGTTTTCATTGGTGGTTGTACTCATGAAAATATAAATAGGGCAGCTTTATTTTTTGTTAACGAGGCACAAAAATATTTATCAATGTCAACGATAACTTATACTAACCCTCTTCCAGATAAAGGGTGTGTTAGGTTTTATTTGCGAACAAATAAAGGCGATCATACAATTCAAGAAAATATAGCTAGTCTCGAAAATAGAAGCTCAAAATGTAGTAGACTTTTTAAATTGGGACATAATCTAATTTCAGAATATCGAATGCTTGATAGTGAAAATAATACAAATGAGTAAATACGAAATTTTCCAATGGCAATCGAAGACTTGATGAGTTATGAAATCAATGAACTATCCCATTTTAAGTTTCCGTTTTGATTTCCATCAAAATCAGACGGCCCAACATCAATACAATGGATGAACCTAAACTATTCCGAAGATTATACAGAATGATTTGTCATCGTAAGATTATTCTGGTCATTTTGTTCCTGGTTGGCGAAAAAGATGTTTACTCACAAGACATATATAATCCTGTAAAAACGACGATTGCTGTAAAAGACTCTGGTTTCATATTGTTAAGAGACGGAAAACCTTATTTTATTAAAGGGGCAGGCGGAACCAATTATATGGACCGTTTAGTAAAATATGGGGGAAATTCAATTCGTACCTGGAATAGTACAAATGGAGAAGAAATATTAAACAAGGCATATGGTTTAGGACTAACAGTAACCATCGGTTTAGATGTATCGCGTGAACGTCACGGCTTTGATTACAATGATACAGCAGCTGTAGCGAAACAATTGGAAAATCTGCGAAAGGAAGTACATAAATACAGAAACTATCCGGCTTTATTAATATGGGGTATAGGAAATGAACTTAACCTGGAATATAAAAATCCCAAAGTTTGGGATGCAGTGAACAGTATTGCCAAAATGATTCATCAGGAAGACCCCAACCACCTGGTTACTACGATGCTGGCCGGAGTAAATAAAAGAGAGATTGATTATATAAAAGACCGTTGCCCAGATCTTGATTTACTTTCGGTGCAAGTGTATGGCGGATTGGCCAGGGTACCGCAAGCATTGCATACTGCCGGATGGGATGGGCCGTACATGGTGACTGAATGGGGACCCACCGGGCACTGGGAAAGTATGCAAACCCCATGGAAGGCGGCAATTGAGGAAACCAGCAGCCAAAAAGCAGCGGTATATAAAAGCCGTTATGAAGCATCTATAAAACAGGATAAACATTGTGTTGGATCATACGTATTTTTATGGGGACAAAAACAAGAAAGAACTCCAACATGGTATGGGCTTTTTACTGAACAGGGAGAAGAATCAGAAGTTATAGATGTCATGCAATTTTTATGGACTGGTAATTGGCCCGAAAATAGGGCACCTCATATAGATTCACTGTTATTAGGCAATAAAAAAGCAAGCGATTTTATTTATCTTCAGCCGGATAAAGACTATATAATAAACGTATTTGCATATGACCCAAATCGGTATAAAATGACCGCACGCTGGGAGCTGCTTGCTGAAAGCACCGACCTTAAAAATGGCGGTGACCGTGAGTCCCGTCCAACAGCTATATCCGAATCGATTGTTGTAAGAAATTTAAACGAAGCAGTTTTAAAAACACCCAAAATGGAAGGTCCTTATCGTTTATTCTTATATATAAGCGATGGGCACAATAAGGTAGCTACGGCTAACATACCCTTTTATGTTAGATCAGAATAAGCTCAGATGCCCTCTATTATTAACCAACAGTTTTAATAAAAAATGAGGTGATATCTTGCTTTTATATTGCAAGATTTCAGAGGCGTTGACACAGTTATATGGAAGTCCGCCATTAGAGGGCAGCAATGGTGAAACCGTTGGCGCCTCGATCGATTTTAAAGAGCAGTTGGGTCTTTATGCAAACTCATTGGGTTTTCAGCGAAGTGATGTAAAAGCCCACGCCGCAAATGAACTTTTTCTAAACCTACTCTTCTAATGTTGCGCAAACACAGACAATTGTTATGGGGATTATAAAATTCAAATACCGATGACACAGGCAAAAATTCATTAAATATTACCGGGTTTCATTTAAGGAAGTCTGCTCAAAAAATAATTCCAGTGTTTCCCTTAAGCCTGGTGTGTTTTTGAGCAACATATAATGGGTGCCATCGAGTTTTCCGATTTGACCGCTGAACGGTCTGACACAGTGGGCTGACAATACCTGTTCTCCCTTGGTTTCCCGAATGTCGATCAATAAAAGATCGCCTTTCATTTCTGAATTCAATTGATCTGACGGATATAGTTTTCCTTTATAAATATGGCCGTATGCTGATAACCAGGCATGAATGCCTTGACCTGGTAGGCCCTTCTTTTTATTCAAAACTGCAAACAAACTTTCCTTGAAATAAAAATCCCATCCTTTCAGGTAATCATTAAAACAGGATTTGGCGGGTGTTAGGCCCTCGTGTGTTATATCTATACGAGTTTGGTTACCAGTTTCATTGAAGAGGAAGTTTAACCGTGTATTGTTCCATTCTTTGGTATCACTTAGGAGGTCCATATAGCAGTCTTTGACTTCCCATAAAATCTGCTTTCGACCGTGCTCCGTCACCTCAAAAGTCGCCCAGGTTTTGCCGAAATGCACAGTGAATTGCTCACCGACACTTTCAGCCGATCCATCCACTTCCTGCGCCCACCAATCCTTTACGGCGCTAATCCCTGAAACGACATTTTCAATTGATGCCGTTGCTACAAGTTGAACAAAATAATCCTGATTTTGCATGCTGATTGTGTTTTAGTCTTTTCGGATCATTTCGAATTTAATATCGTATGGTGTAGCTTTTCTTTAATAACCATCTCCCATCCTTCGGAACACCTTGAATAGCATGCTTTGTCCGGTGTGAGACCATCATGGGTAAATGTAAGTTCGGTCTTGCTGTTCCCGGGTGTTAATTCGAAAATCATTCTTGTGTTGGTCCATTCCTCCTTGTCCTTTTCGAGCCACTCCAATCTGCTTTCGGTTACCAACCAAACGATTTTTTTACCGGGTATCGATTCCACCAGTTTTTGTTTTGAGTAGTGTTGTCCGGGATGGCAAATAACAAATTCGTCACCCAGTTGTCTGTTGCTCCCTTCAAAATCTCTCGTCCACCAACTGGGAATATCGTTTATTTGGTCAAATACTTTCTGTGGACTTGCAACAACTTCGATAGTAGTGGAATAGCTTTTTTGTTTCATTTCTTTTTTTTAGAAAACTGTCCTGCAAACAAATCCATAAAATAATTCCACCCCTCTTGGTGATCTCTGCCCGACGGTGTATCCGGTAGTCCGGTATGTACAAGCGTCATCAAGGTTCCGTTTTCTTTTTTATCAAAAGTTACTGTAATGGTGGATTCCAGTCCGGCCGTATTCTGTGATACCCAGGTAAGAACGATCTGTCGCGATGGGTCAAGCCTTAGAAATCGCCCGTAATGCGCGTGGGGATAGTCAACCAACACTTCGAACCAGAACACCGTATTTACCTCCGGTTGCATAATAACCCGCTCTGCCTTATTCCATGGCGTACCTGGTATTTTGGGATTCAGCCAGGCATCATACAGGTCTTCTGCCCGAGCATCGATGGTTCGGGTTGTTTTGAATTCGATCAGCTTTACGGTCTTTTCCATTTCCTAAAATGTTTATAAAACGCTTTGATTTATAGTTTTTTTACCGCTTCTTTTACGTTTGCTACATTGGGACCGGTACCGGTACCTTCATAAAAGGAGAGATCTTCGTCTGTTCCCACGAGGCGAAAGCATTGACCGCCAGGAGTCTGAAAATAAAAATGTGGGTCTGGCAAATCCAGTTTTCTGACCAGACCGGACCGAAGAATCCTATCCCGTATTTCCTCCACGTTGTCAGATTTGATCTCCAGCCAGATCGACCGCGCAGACCGAAGAAATTCGCTTTCGTCCTTGACTTCTCCATAGAGAAAAGCGATAAAAAAATTATCACCCAGACAAATGAAATCACGGTCATCCTCTGATTGTGTTATGACGCCGCCAAGTACTTCAGTAAAGAATTTCTGGATATTGTCCCGATCCTTGCGTGGAACAATAACTGAGGAATGGTTACCAAAAATCACTTTTGTCATGATTGTTTAATTTTTCTGGTTTTAAATGTTGGTGCCATGGACAACCGTTTGTGGGGCATCAGCCAAAATCTGATGAAAAAGCCTGTCCTTGATCAGAAAATCCCAGCCTTTTGAGCAAGCCGAAAAGCACTCCTGCGTAGGATTTAGGCCTTCCTGCATAAAATAGACGACTGTTTTATTTCCCTGGGCAATCAGTTCAAAAATTATTTTCATGTTGGTCCATTCTTCCTTGTCTTTTTTAATCCAGTTTAGTTTGCTTTCTGTTATAAGCCACACCACTTTTCTGTCCGGAATCCATTCTATTAGTTTCTGTTTTGAATAGTGCCTGTCACCCGAACGGAGAATAAATTCATCATTTAGCTCCGAACTACTTCCTTCAAACTGGGTTTGTTGTCCGGATACGGCTTCATCGGCGGTTTTTGACCACCATCCAGACACGTTATTAATATGTTTAAATACAATTTCCGGCGGAACAGGAACTTCAAAGGAGGTGGAATAATTTTGTTCTGCATTGTTTTTATACAATCCCATAATCGTTCCCCATCCCTGGTCCATGCTTTCCACAGCCTTACCATTACCCAGTTTATCAAGACCCCTGTGTTCAAATTTTACGCGTGTAGACTTCGGACCTTCTGCAATGAACTGCGTCACGACTTCTGTCTTCAGATGCCGATCCAGTTTAAAATCCCCATTGATCAGCCAGATAAGCACAAACAAATCATAGGGCTGATAGGTGTGAACATAGCCAATATCTGCCTCGCGACCGTCGACATGTTTGGTATACCAGCGCCCGTTTGCAAACGGTTCGACGACTATTTCCGTCATATCTGAACTGCCTACGTGGTGTGTCCGGGGCCACCAAAGGTCCATCTGTTCCGTGAATACTTCAAAGGCAGTTTGTTGTGAGGCCCCGATAACAAGTTCCTTTTTAATCGAGGCCAGGGGAATGGTCTGCATATTATTTTGATTTGGTTTTCTTTTTTTCTGATTGTTCGGCCAGCTGCTTAAAACGATCAAGCGCTTCATTCCAGAACTGATCTAGATAGTCGCGCATCGCGATGATGCCTTTAGGGTCTATCTCGTAAATGTTTTGTGCTCCCTGGCTGCTGATATTGATGAGTTGCGCTTCCCGCAAAACCTTTAGGTGTTGTGATACTGCCGGCCGGCTCACCGTCAGTCCTTTTGCAATAGCCACTACTGGTAGTGGGCCGTTCTGTAATTTTTTGAAAATGGTTCGCCGGGTCGGATCCCCTAACGCGTTAAAAGCCTTTTCATACTGACGTATTGCTTCTCCCATGGTGTATTTTGTATGGTAAGTCATTACTTACCGTAAGTACAAACTTACTATATTATTTGACATCGCCAAATATTTATTTTAACGGTATGGTCCATAGAAGTTTTCCCCCTGGTTTGATTTAAAAACGCTGTTGCACAATATAAACTTGACATACAATAGAGAATTTTAAAAGATTTAAAGATTATCAGGAAGGCAACACCAATCACATAACTTGTTGATTGATACCTGATGATGCGGAATGATGCCTTTTAAAGGTGAAGGACCATGAGGTTTGCGTTTGATTACTTTGGAATGAGGACTCGGTGACTCACTGCTGCGTCACAGAAAAAGCACCGCCAAAAGTGTATCCACCCCGCAGTACATCATTGGGTGGTGGTGGAGTAACGAAATAGTCCACTACGTTTTGATAAGTGCCAGAAAAAACATTGTTGGTTCCGGCACCTGTAAAAAACCATTGTAATAGATAATCGTAATTGGTACCCCCACTTTGATAATTTATGCCGCTATAAAAATCACAGCACCCAAGGGTAGTTTTTCCATAGCGCATTACGGTGTCTCCGTTTATAATAATAGTTTGAGGACTAATGACGTAGTGATTTACAACCAAAGACATGCTGTCCATTTCTAAGGGCATATTCGTGTTTACCTGGTAAGGCGTTATACCATTGTAAGGAAGAAGAAAGGGAGCTGCAACCCCTGATGAATCACCCGGCGCAACTATATTGATCGTACCGATATAGTTATGTAATTTGTAATACCTGGTTATGGCTTTAAAGGTTACTGACAGATTCGAACTATCCCTGACTTTCGCAGTTAGGGTTTGAATGGAATCTGACAAAGTTCCAAGAACCCAATTCGCTGATGCTTTGCCATCCGAATTCGTGTAAAAAATTGTATCTACGGGCACAGGTGTGCATCCGGGACATGCAATCTCAAAGACCCAGTTCACCGTTCCGCATCCTGTACACGGGGTAAAGGAGAGTGGTATTCCTTTTAGTGGATTTCCGGCTTTATTTTTAACAAGAACTGTCGGTGAACCATAAAGTACATAGCCCCTTATTCCTATAAGGTTGTCTCCATAATCAATCGTTATAGAAGCTGGTATACTATCAACATTTCGAATGGATAGTGAATCCTGACTTGAACCAGTGTTGGCAAGATCGTTTGCGATGGTTGCTTTCTTGCATGTAGAAAATATTAGGATAAACATAATGAACCCAAAAACGGTCTTTATTGAGGAGCGTAACGGGTTTGAATTTATTTTATTTCTGTTTACCATTGCAATCGAAGATAAAACGACGGCCAAGGCATTCCTAATTGAATCCTGCAACTCCTCGGACAATGTTTATTGATAATTGCAAATGGATAGACTCTTTTGCAGTGCCGGACTGACTTTTTACTTTGGAGGACCTGGGATTTAGATGAGCAACATATAATTGGCAAACTCTAGATGTGTTGGCCCCTTATAATAACTGTAGTCGACCCCAATCAAGTCATATCCGTATTGCATCGGTTGGCCTGAAAGCATTAATTTTAAGGTTATGACAGCGCTTCGCAAACTCGCATGCATTGTATTTACAGATATTGTCGGCTATACTTCCCTGATGGGCAGTAATGAACAACACGCTTTCGGACTCCTGCAAAAAAACAGGTCCATTCAAAAACCCATTATCGAAGAACTGAACGGACGAATATTGAAAGAAATGGGTGATGGTTTAATGGCTGTTTTCGAAACCACCTTTGAAGCCGTTTCAGCCGCACTTCGCATTCAAGAAGAAGTTGAGGAAACCAATGAATACCAATTGCGGATCGGTATTCATATGGGTGAAGTAATCGTAGACCAGGAAGATATTTTCGGTGATGGGGTAAATATTGCTTCACGCGTCCAGTCGATTGCTGAACCCGGCCGTATTTATATTTCTGAAGCCGTGCATAATAATATTTCCAACAAGCCGGATCTGAGGAGCCGTTTCGTCAGAGAAGAAAGGCTGAAAAATGTTCAGCAACCCGTGAAGATTTTCGAAATGGTCATGAACAATAACCGGCATATTTCCACGAATCCGGTTAAACCCCATCTGGACCAGGATGACCAGGAAGTTTTTCATAATAATGGTATTGCCGTTTTGCCTTTTATTAATATGAGCAACGACCTGGAACAGGAATTTTTCTGCGACGGTATTACAGAGGAAATTATCAACACGCTCGGGCAGCTGAACCAGATCCGAGTCATCGCACGTACCTCCTCCTTTGCTTTCAAAAATAAGCCGGTCGACCTGCGAGAGATCGGGAAATCGCTGGACGTTAGATCCATACTGGAGGGCAGCGTACGCAAGGCGGGGAAACGCTTGCGTATCAATACGAAATTGGTCAATGCAGCCAACGGTGCCAGTCGATGGTCAAACCAATACGACCGGGAGCTCGAAGATATTTTTGCGATACAGGAAGACATTGCACAAAACGTTGCGACCGCCATAAAGGGTTTTTTAACCAGCGAAGAAAAAGAAGTGATTCGTCGGCCGGAGACCAAATTTGAGGCCTATGAATATTTCCTGAAAGGACTCGGATTTTTCCACCAACTTTTTTTGCTTTCTGCCGTTCAAATGTTTAGAAAAGCCATAGAAATTGATGATCAGTATGCACTGGGTTATGCCGGACTGGCTGATACGCATGCCTGGTTATATGAATGGGAGGGCTCAAAACCACACGATCTGCAGCAGGCACAGGAAAATAGTTTAATGGCGGTCTCCCTTGCTCCGAATCTGGCAGAAGCACACGCGTCGAGGGGATACATGCTTTCCCTCGCTAAAAGATATGAGGAAGCAGACCATGAGTTCAAGGAGGCGATCCGCTTAAATTCCAATTGTTATAACGCCTACTATTTTAACGGTCGTTCGGGATTTGCCAGGGGGGATGTAGGTCTGTCGGCCAAAATGTTCCGTCAGGCAGCCGACGTTCGGAAGGAAGATTATCAAAGTCTTTTACTGCTTTGTCAGTCACTATTTATGTTAAAACGTGACGATGCAATAGCGGTGGGCCGGGAAGGTATCGAAAGAGCCCGCAAACAATTAGCATTAAATCCCAACGACGTGCGGGCGCTTTCACTTGGATCGACAACGATGTTTGATATCGGGAAACTGCCCAAATGTTATGAATGGATGGAACGCGCACTGATTTTGGCACCGGAGGATTCGGGTGTACTGTTTAATGGTGCATGCCTATATGCGAAATCGGGAATGAAAGACAAGGCCCTGGAATTGCTCGAAAAGGCAATGAAAAGGGGCTCGGGCAATAAAGCCTGGATATTAAAAGACCCAGATTATAATTCGCTGCGGGACGATCCACGATTCATTGCATTGATGGAGAACTAAGAATGCCATTCCCAATCGTTAAGAAATATTGAAAATGCCAGATGAAAATAAAGTAATTTTAGATAATTCAAGTCTAGGAAAACCAACCGATAATCTATTCATGAACTATTAGATGGCGGCTTTAGAAATGGTATTTCAATGTGAACCGGTCCTTATCAAGGATGATGCTACAGAGACAATAGTATCCTGGAGAAACCAATATAATGTCTTCAGGCCCAGGTTCGCTAGTCGATCTGGCACTAAACCAGGTGATTGTAGTGTAAAAAACAGCCCGGAGAGTCCCATTCGGCAGTATTCGATGTTTGGGCCAAAGACAAGAGGTGGAGAAATCAAAAAGACGCTGTCTGAGAAAGGGGGTACTTACATGAACAATGCAGGACCAAACGATCCATTTATTGACCTGCTCTTCGCTCATGAGTAGTAATGTATTCGAAATATGGTCAAAAGCCCGTCTTCCAGGTACAAACGAATGGTTCGACGTTTCTCCGGAATCATGCTCAGGATTATCCTGATTTTCCTGGTCCTCGTTGTTGTTATGCTATTTCTTTTGCAGACTTCATTTGTGCAAAATTTAGGAAGAAAGAGAATCCAGGCTTATCTAGAATTAAAACTGCATACAAAAGTCATCATCGGCGATCTGTCGATTGACTTTCCCAAAACGATTGTCCTGAAAAATATTTACTTGGAGGACCAACATCGGGATACGTTGCTTTCTGCCAGAAATCTGAACCTGGATGTAAACCTTTGGGGACTGTTCCACCACAAAGTGGTGGTGAATGATATCAGGCTGGATCATTGGAGCGTCAACATGGAAAGGCTGCAGCCTGATTCCGACTTTAACTATGCATTTATTGCCCGAGCATTTGCTTCGGGCGATACCCCTCAGAAAAAAGTCTCGGAAGTAAAAACCCAATGGGTTTTTGAATTGGGAGAGATTCACCTGTCGAATATTCATATGCATTATCAGGATGATGCCAGCGGAAACGAAACGACCCTGTTTCTTTCAGATCTCCAGACAACGATCAAGACCTTTGATCCCGATGAGCGCATTTTTGCAGTACCCGGATTTTCGGTGAATGGATTGAACGGTTTTGTGAGACATTACAAGCCGACACCCATCACGCCCAAAAAAGAAAATGAGCAAAACTCCCAAGCGAAGGACTCCAGGCCTCTCCGTCTTCAATTGGGGAAAATCGGGCTCGATTCCATATTCATGTCGTATTCTGACGAACTAGCTGACACAAAAGCCAACCTCGACATCGGCGGGATTTCGATCGTAACAGATTCCATTGACCTGAACAAAATGCAATTTGACCTGAAGTCTATGGACCTGAATCAGTCAAAAATTCAGCTCGTGTTTGGAAAATCAGATTCGCAGAAACAGAAAGTTGAAGAGACTGAAAAATCCGGGACCGATAAAACATGGGTTGTACATCTCGGCAGTTTAAATTTGGTGAACGATGCATTTAGCTTGGATGATAACGGGAAGAAGGCGATATCTGGTGGCGTGGACTATGCTCATTTGCAGGTCAGCCATTTGAATACTTCTGTCAGTGAGCTTAGCCTTTCTTCAGCAACTTATAAGGGCGATATCAAAACGCTCTCTTTTTCCGAACGAAGTGGCTTTGAACTTAAAAAGCTTTCCACCGGATTTTTTTACAGTAATCAACAGGCCAGTGTAAGTAATTTAATACTACTGACCAACAACACCAATCTTAGAAACAACTCAAAAATTAGTTATGCCTCTATTGCCAGTTTGTCTAAAAAACCGGGCGATGTAACGGCTGATCTCCTATTTGACCATTCTTTGATCGGGGTCAAGGATATACTTCTCCTGGCTCCGGGGTTAAGATCTAGGTTTGAAAAGGAACAAAATGCACGCATAAGGATCAATGGTCGGCTCACTGGAAAACTGAACAACCTCTATATTCCCCATCTTGAGGTCGCAGGACTGGAGTATACCCAACTGGAAATATCGGGCCGGATATTGGGATTGCCCGATTTAAAAAAAGCCATCTGTCACTTTCAGATTAAAAACTTGTCCACTTCAAAGAATGATCTTAGCAGCTTCCTGCCCGAAAACACACTTCCGAACAGTATTCGCATGCCGGATTCCCTTTCAGCCCATGGCCAATTTGATGGCAGCACGAACCTGTTCAATGTGGATATGGCTTTTAACTCCAGTTTTGGAAAAGTCGGGATAAAAGGTGAGTTGGATATCTCCCATAAAAAATATGATCTCAACGCGGATCTTTCAGAATTTGATATTGGGAAGTTATTGTATCTGGACAGCCTGTTGGGTAAAGTGGTTGTGCATGCCTTGGCCAAGGGAAATGGATTTGATTTGAAGACCATGCAAACGGTCTCCCATTTTCAAATTGATGCTGCCACGGTGAATGGCTATCATTACAGGAATCTTTTGCTGGATGTTTCTATGCAACATGGATTGTACCAAGTCAACTCCACTTTTAATGATCAAAATCTAAAATGGCAATTGGACGCGAAGGGGAAATGGGTAGAGAAGTTTCCCTCTCTCTTGCTGGACCTGAAAGTGGATACCATCAATCTCCAAGCCCTGCATCTGATGAAGGATAACCTGGCTTTGTCCTTTCGGCTGAATACAAACCTGGCCGATACGGATCCTGATTTTACGCGAGGAAGAATGGATCTCACAACACTTGACGTGATGTACAGGAACCGGCATTTGTCAACAGACTCTATTTACCTGGTGGCAACAGAAAACGATTCTGTGCGATCCCTCCTTTTTCACGCGGAAATGGCTGATCTGAATTGGTCCGGAAGATATAAGATCACTGAAATAAATCAGGCCCTGCTACAGACGATCAATCACTATTACAAAATCCCCGGATTTATCGCCAAAAGGATCAGCCCGCAAAACTGGCAAATGAATCTCTTACTCAAACCCTCGCCTGTCGTGTTGGCATATGATTCTACGATAAGTGGTTCAGATACCATTCAATTAAAAATGGGCTTAAGCACGGCTGAAAATGATATTCGCCTCTCTTTGCTTGCGCCTTCCATTCATTTTGAAAGCCAATTTATCCATCAATTGTCGGCGACTGTCGCAACGAAGGACAGTGTACTGAAATATGATGTAAAATTGGGTTCAGCCAATTGGGCCGGCCTGGACCTGTACAGGTCGGGCATTTTTGGTCAGCTGGCAGATAGCAAATTGCATAATACCATTTTTGTCGATGACGCAAAAAACACGGAGCGGTATCATCTGAACACATTGGTCTCGGCTATCCCCCATGGATGGAAGCTTTCTCTGTTGCCAGACAGGCTACTCCTAAACTATGATCTCTGGAATGTTTCGGCAGACAATTACATTCAGTACGATTCTTCCAGGCTGTTTGTCAACCATCTGCAGATGGATCATGAAAATCAGTCCCTGCTGATCCATACCGGTTCCTCTTCCCCCGAGTCGCCCATTGATGTTTCATTTAATCATTTCAGAATAAAAACGCTGACGGCTTTTGCAGGGCAGGATTCACTTTTACTGGATGGTGAACTGAATGGTCAGACAGATTTGAGGAATATATTGTCGAATCCCTCCTTTACGTCCAATATGAAGATCAATAACCTTGCCTACGACCAAGACACCATTGGAAACATTTCCGTCCTGGTCGACAACCAGCAACCGAATATATTCTCCGCAAATCTTTCTCTTGAAGGAAAAGACAATGATGCCAAGGTTAGCGGAATGTATTACTCGAATGAGAAGAGAATGGACATGATGGTCAATATCGGCCAACTGGATCTCTCGCTAGCGAAGCGATTTTCGGCAGGTCAGATCAGGAATATCCATGGATGGCTCAGGGGAAACCTGCATGCAACGGGATCTTTTGATGAGCCTGTTTTGAACGGGAATATCCTCTTCGACAGCGCTTCTCTGACTCCTTTGGCTTCAGGCGAGAGGCTGAGGCTGTCAAACGACAGCATACATTTTAACAACGAAGGCATTGGTTTCAATAAATTCACCTTCTTAGATTCCGCCGGGCATAAAGCAGTGCTGGATGGACACCTTTATACAAAGGATTACAAGCATTATCGTCTCGATCTCGCATTCAATGCGGAAAATTTCATCCTGCTCAATACGCCCATACAGACCAATCAAAATTACTATGGAAAATTAAATATGAATCTCGGGATTCAAATAAAGGGAAATATCGCTACACCCGTTATAACGGGCAATTTGCGCGTGAATAAACAAACCGATTTCACACTGGTGCTTCCCAACAGTGACCCGGAAGTGGTCAGTAGGCGCGGGGTCGTATTGTTTGTGGACAAAGATCATCCCCTTGATACCGCCAGGATCCAGACTTATTTAGACTCACTCAACGGGATCGAAGGATTCAGGGGTGTGAATGTGTTTGCCAATATAGAAACAGACAGCAGCGCCAAATTCACCATGATCATCAATGAGAGAACCGGTGATGCCTTATCGGTCAGAGGAACTGCCTCTCTCTCGGGTGGCATGAACAAAAATGGAAGGATGACCCTTACAGGCACTTATGTACTGGACGACGGTGCCTACAACTTGTCGTTGAACCTGCTCAAAAGAAAATTCAATTTACAAAGAGGAAGTACCATTACCTGGACTGGCGACCCGACGGGCGCCACCATTGATATTACCGCCACCTATCTGTGTACAACCGCACCCATATCCCTGGTGGGAAACCAATTGTCCGGTATGAGCCAGGAAGAAATAAACAAGTACAACCAGAAACTTCCCTTCCTGGTCAATCTGAAAATGCAGGGGCTGTTGTTGAAACCCCAGATAACATTCAGCATTGTTTTACCTCCCAGTGAAGCGGCTTTATGGCAAAACGTGGATAGCAAGTTAGCGGAAGTGAACACCAATGCGTCGGAAGTGAACAAGCAGGTTTTTGCCTTATTGCTGTTCAATACCTTCATTTCAGAAAATCCATTTGAAAGCACCAGCGGCGGTAACACAGGAGCCGGCTTGGTGGCGAGTCAAAGCGCCAGTAATATACTCACCTCTCAACTGAATCAACTAGCCGGTGGTTTCGGTAAGCGGGTTGATCTGAGCCTGAATGTAAATTCAGATCAGAGTTACAATACTTCCGGTCAGGCTGTCAATCAGACTGCACTCCAGGTAGGGGTATCCAAGAACTTGTTTAGTAACCGTATAAAAGTGAGTGTGGGAAGCGATTTCCAATTATCAGGAGCCAGCCTGGGACCCAACGCATCGAATATTGCAGGAAACGTAAATATTGATTATACACTCACGCCCGACGGCAAGTATATTATAAAAGTATATAGTATTAATCAATATAACACGGTCGTTCAGGGGCAGGTAGTGCAAACAGGCGTGAGTTTTATTGTTACACTGGACTTTGATACATTCAATGAGTTGTTTCAGAAAAATAATTCCTCAAAGGAAAAAAGCAGTAACGGACAAAAGGCAGAACCAAACCCCAATCAACCATAATGAAACCAGGGAGAGGGATATATTTTTGTTGCGCGGCCCTTTTCCTGGTGGCTTGCAGTGAAACCAAAAGTCTAAAGGAAGGACAATATTTATACAAAGGACCGGTTTTCCATATCAATACCCCTGAAAAAATTTCAAGGAGAAAAACGGCAGAAATAAAAACTCAGCTGGAAAGCCTGCTTCGTCCAAAGCCCAATGGAAAATTTCTGGGGATTCCGTTTAAATTATTAATCTATAACTGGGCAGGCGAACCGAAGAGAAAAGGTCTTAGTTACTGGTTAAAGAACAAAGTGGGAGAACCTCCTGTGTTGGGTTCGATGAGTGCATTTGAAAAAAACCGGACCATTCTCCAAAACCGGTTAGAGAATATTGGCTATTTCCAAGACTCGGTCAAATTGGATACGGTCATCGCAAAATTAAAAATACAAGATATATATACGGTTCAAACTGGGTATCAATATAAAATAAGGAATGTGACATTTCCGGATGACTCCAGTGCGCTCAGCAGGGAAATTCAAAAATACAAAAAGCAGACCCTGCTCAAAACCGGTATACCCTACAGCCTGGATCTGATCAAGAATGAACGGGTAAGAATCGATTCCAGGTTAAAAGAGAATGGATACTATAATTTCAGTCCGGATTATCTCCTGGTTCTCGTAGATTCAACGGTAGGCGATCACCAGGCAGATATGCGGATGATTGTTTTAAAGTCAACACCGGAATCGGCCAAAGCAGTATATACTATCAACGATGTGGTGATCTTTGCGAATTTTGCCATCAATACCGATACCGCTTCGACCGTTCAGCCTACGATATGGCAAGGTTATACCATCTACGACCCGGGCCAGTTATTCAAGCCCAGTTTATTCAGTAACACCTTGGCGTATAAACCTGGAAGCACCTATAATATCAAAGATCAGAATCTCAGCCTCAGCCGGCTGATTAACCTGGGAGTATTCAAGTTTGTAAAATTGAATTTTAAAGAAGTAGATTCCGTCAACTATAAACTGAATACCTATTATTACCTGACCCGCGCTCAAAAAAGGTCCCTGGTATTTCAGGTTACGGGTCTTACGGAATCAGATAATTCTTATGGGGGAGCGCTTACCCTCAGTCTGCGGAACAAAAATACATTCAGGGGAGCCGAATTATTCGTGGCAAGTATTTATGGTGGATTGGAAACCCAAAATCTTGGAGGTGGACAATTTACCAACATTTTTAAGTTCGGGGTGGATTTGAATTTATACTTTCCGAGAATCATTTCTCCCCTCACCATTCATAACGATCGGGCGTTTATGCCCAAAACCAGGATAAACCTGGGCTATCAATTTTATAACAGTACAAATCAGTATACACTGAATTCTTTCAAAACCAGTTATGGTTATGTGTGGAAACGATCCGAAGAAAACGAAAACCAGCTTAATCTGATTACCATCAACTATGTGAATCCGACAAATATTACTCCCCAGTTCCAGCTGCAGCTGGACACAAACCTGACGCTGGCCAGGAGTATTCAGCGGCAGTTTATCATCGGACCCAATTTTAATTACACTTACAATACACAATTGAGTCCGGTCAAAAGGAATCATAATTTTTATTTTAATGCCAACCTTGACCTATCGGCCAATATAATCGGCATTGCCACCGGAGCCAACTACAATACGGGAAATGTGAAGGAAATTTTTAATACCCCCTTTTCGCAATATATCCGGGGTGAACTGGATTTCCGTTATTATCTGAATCTAGGCCCGACTACAGTACTGGCAAACCGAATTACTGGGGGCATGGGGTATGCTTACGGTAACAGCACTACGATGCCCTTTATCAAAGAGTTTTTTGCCGGGGGACCCAATGATATCCGGGCCTTTCAATCCAACACGCTGGGGCCGGGTACCTACTATGCGGGCAATAGGGATACCGCCTACATCGCCGATCAACCCGGAGATATAAAAATGGAGATCAATACCGAATTGCGTTTCAAGGTCGTTTCCGTAATTAACTGGGCATTTTTCGTCGATGCGGGGAATATATGGACCCGGTTGGCAGATACTTCAAGACCGGGGTCTCAATTTACTCCTCAGTTTTATCAACAGATAGCCGTCGGGATAGGCACAGGCCTTAGACTTGATTTCAGTATCCTGGTGATTCGTTTTGATCTGGCAGTTCCTGTTTGTGAGCCGTGGAGGCCA
Source organism: Bacteroidota bacterium (assembly GCA_013289175.1). Classification (GTDB taxonomy): domain Bacteria; phylum Bacteroidota; class Bacteroidia; order Chitinophagales; family Chitinophagaceae; genus Puia. The sequence goes on along the minus strand of JABDAN010000025.1, from coordinate 17,687 downwards.
TCGGGCTCTAAATGGTATTTTGACGGTAGAAATAGGATTTTGAATTTTGCGATAGGCTATCCTTTCTGATTTGACTATTTCCCAGAAAGCTGCACGAAGCCATCTGGGTTATGCTTTAATTTTGATTTTGCTCCCCTCGAATTCACATTATTTTAAAGTCGGTTTTGCTTCGCAATGAGTCGCCATGCTCCCGGTAACGCCAACTAAATTTTTTGCAAGGAGAAATGCAAAACTGGAAGTTATTAAGACTTGAGTTAACCATTATTGATTCAAGACTCCATATGGCAAGAAAACGAATTCTTCTTGTTGCTCTTCCTGTTACTGTTCCGCGTTTTCCTTTCAAAATGAGAGGATAATGATCCACTTTTGAGAGGAAAATCCATTAAAAACCGCATTTCCTTTCATTCTGGTAATTTTTTCCTCTCATTATCCAGTTAAATATGATGAGGAAGCCTTTCTTATTTTCCCACCAGTCTACGAAAGATTCCCTGATCCTCATCGTTTTACGCCTGGATGCCCGAAAGGGCGTAAGGGGTTCAATATAATGGTTGTATTTCCGTTAAAGGAACAGCACCTGAACCTTTAAAAAACCCAGCATCATGAAATATATCCGATTGATTTTCCTGGCCCTGTTTATCGGTCCGGCCTGTATGATCTCCTGTACCAAATCGGACTTGACAAAAAATAATTCACCTGTGGATTCCACGACCATTGAAGGATTTCGGGACTCTACATTACTAATAAAAAGAATTTCCTTTGCTATGTACGATACCACGATGCAGAATCTGACCGATTCTTTATCGTATTATTATTTATATGACACGGCTACCAGGAGAGTAATTATTTTCCTTCACCAGCCTTTGTCCATTTCGGATCCCGATTATTTAGCTATCCTAGGCCATGATAACAGTGGGATGCTTACCAGCCTGAGCCTCAGCGCAATCTATTACACTGACCCTGATGATATCAGCACTGTTGCATACGCCTATGACGCCCAGCACGTTATAAAGTCGGAAATGATTACCTATAAGGATCGCGTAGAAAACATTTTACTGAATAAAACCACCTTGCCAGGCCGAGCTTATGCGCTTGACTGGCACCGGGCAGTGGCGGGTGGTGACTCCTCGGCTAATGTTATCCGGTTCAACGCGAACGGTAAGGTGAATTATTTCAGCAGTCTTTCGCTCCTCTACGCACCGGGAGCCGGTTATATAGATTCCCTGGTTTATGACGGGAATGGCAGCATAGTCAAACAAACAGAAACCCATATCGATGGCTCCTATGATACCACATCCTACGATCTTTATACTTATACAAAAGACACAAGGGGTAATCAGTTTTATAATTTTGTCGAGATTTTATACCATGGAATTGCGGGACTTCCCCTTGGGCTTGGTGATCAATTTTCAGATCCCTACAATTACTTGGATCAGGTAACCATCTATCCCGCCACACAGACCATCGTCCACCACCTTGATGAATTTGGTAACCCTTATTTCGTAAATTTTCAGTCAACCAATCAATTCGACGCGTCGAACCGGTTGGTTCAAACAACCCTGTTCGCAGACGATATAAAAGTGTATCCGGTTGTTACGAAAATCGACTATTTTAAATAGATCATGACCTGCCATGATGACGAAATAAACCGTATGGTAGGGAATGGTACGATTTGATAGGCGGGGGGTTGTTTATTGAAGTGCAAGCACGAATACAAGAACAGGATCTTTGCTTAAATGCAAATCAATGATCGTTGGCTTAACACCATAATCGGGGAAGCCTCTCTACGGAGTATATTCGTTCTCTCGTTTCACACCCAAGCCATAGCCCGTAAGCCCCACAAGATCATCCCGAGTAAATGCGCTAGAGATGTTTTTATATTGCGTTGTATATAACACAATAAAAATCAAAGTTTTATGTAAATGCATCACCTTTGAAATATTGATAAAACTTCATTCATTTTTCTGCATAAGAGTACCAAACCAGCATACGACGCGCTAGCTCTGTTGGCAGGCTTATGATTTTTAGACTAAATTTGTGGAAACCGAAAATATGGGCGCTACAAAGGCAATAGATCAGCAAATTACAGATCGCCTTGCGAATCTCAATGCAAGTCAAAAGAAAGTTATTCTCACTGTGGTAAAGGGATTTGCACAGGAAGAAGAAAACTGGTGGAATGAAGTAGAAGACGCGGCGCAGGATTCTATTGCAAAGGGAATAAAAGAAGCAGACCAGGGTAAAGTTACTCCCCATAAAGAAGTCATGAAAAGGTTTAAGAGATGGGCATCGAAATAAGCTGGACAGATGAAGCCATAAAAACTTTCCAGGAAAATATAAACTATCTCCAAGAAAACTGGTCAGACAAAGAAGTAATAAGGTTTATGCACCAAACGGAGAACATTATTCTCCGGCTTAAAAAATTTCCTCAGTCATACCCACTCGGTTATAAAAATAAAAAATATCGTAAGGCGAGATTAAATAAATATATAGCGATATTCTATTCATACAATAAGGCTAAAAATAAAATCGCGCTGCTTACCTTTTGGAATGTCAAACAGGATCCAGGTAAACTCAGATATTAGCCGAATTTATAAGGAATAAGAATACACTTCAATTCGCAGATCGACAAAGAAAATCAAGAGACAAAACTGTTACGAATAAAGTTCAAATAACTCTATATGCGCAAGGCCGTTTCTGTAACTGGAGAGTGGCGGAACAAAGTTTAATTATCTGCTTGTCAAGAAAAAAGCTTTAAATTCATATGATAGGTTCTTTCCTTTGTGCATGTGAAAATACAAACCTACATACCTCATCTCGCATTGCAGGAATTTATCGCCTGCATGTTTATTGCTGAAAACCGTAGTGAAGGGGGGGAGGAAAATGTATTCAGCCCCTTTCCTCCGAATCCGCAAAACAGCATAATTTTTTATATACGAGATGCACCGTTGATCCATCGGGGACATATAGAACGAGCCACCAGCATTCCTCCATGCATTTTTGTGGCGCAACATACGGAACGGATTAATTCAAAGATGGGTAAAGATCATTTGATGGTATATGTCGGTTTTAAGCCTGGCGGATTATACCGTTTACTGGGTATACCCATGAACAAATTAATTAATGAGCCAACGGATGGTAAAGATCTTTATGGTAATGAAATTTCCCTGATTTTGGAGCAATTGAATGAAGCTACAAGCTGGACTGGTATTATAAAAGTTGTTGAAGAATTTTTATTGTCAAAACTAAAAGGACTAAGGCCCATGGAACCTTTTGACCAGGCTATCGAACAATTAGTAAGGGAACATGGAAATATGAGTATGGACTATATAGCTGGACTATCCTGTTTAAGTTTCCGGCAGTTTGAGAGAAAATGCAAGGATAAAATTGGAGTTCCCCCCAAATTGTATGCGAGAATAGCACGTTTTTCCAAGGCCTACCGCATGAAAGAGATCAATTCTAGCCTCAGCTGGACCAACCTGGCACATAGCAGCGGTTACTTCGACCAGATGCACCTGATCCGGGATTTCAAGGAATTTACCGGGGTTACGCCCACCATGATGGACCATGTACTGAAACATACCATACATAAAATGCAGACCGATCTGGTCATTTGAGAATGTCGCATCTGTACTATTCCTTCATTTTAGTGTAAGATAAGTTTGCGGCAAAAATTTGCCGTATGAAACATAGCTTACCCTTTTTCATCATTTTTATTTGTATTTCGACAGCAACCGCGCAAAAAAAGTACCCAAGAGAAATAATAGACACACATTTTCATGCGATGAGTTTTAACTCATTTGGATTTCCTCCCCCTGCCAATGAAATAACTGGAAGGAACCCCAAATCAACATCTGATTCGCAGGTCCTGCAAATCATGTTGAGGCAACTAAAGGACAATAATATTGTCCTGGCTATAACTTCCGGCACCTTGCAAAGAGTGAAGGACTACAAAAACGCTGACCCTCAGAGAATTTATAATGCCATTCTGATTGGACTGTCCAACCCATTGCCCGATACTTCCCGGTTCATCCAACTAATAAAAGATGGGACCATTCGGGTATTTGGGGAACTCTTAATTCAATATGAAGGAAAAACACTCGCTGACAGTTCAATGGAACCTTATCTTGCTATATGTGAGCGATTGGATATTCCGGTAGCCATTCATGCTTCCCTGGGGCCTCCCGGCATAACGAATGTCTTTCCAAAATTCAGGACATCCTTGGGTAATCCCCAACTCTTCGAAGATGTTTTGGTGAAACACCCTAAATTAAAAATCCAATTAATGCATATGGGTTATCCATATCTGGAAGAAACAAAAGCCATACTTCAAAACTATAAGCAAGTATATGTTGATATTGCTGTTGTTGACTGGGTGGATCCGGTAAATGAGTTCTATAACTATTTGAAAGCCTTAATAGATGCTGGGTTTGAAAATCGGATTATGTATGGTTCAGATCAGGGAGTTTGGGAGGATGCCATACCCCTTTCAATAAAAAATGTTGAAAAAGCACCTTTTCTTTCGGAAAGAGAAAAAGAGGATATTTTTTATAACAATGCAGTCAGGTTCTTTGGTTTGGAAAAAGTGTTACCAAAACATAATTAATATTCAACGGAACCAATAGAAGAGGGGTACAGTATTATTTGTACTGTTGATCAAAATCAAATCCTAAGTCATACTGGGTGACAGGAAGAGACAATAAAAGTTGGTTGTTTTTTGGGTTGAACCAAGACGGTGAACCAAATCACCATCGGGAGTCCTCTAACATTTTACGGTAACTTTCAAAAAGGTTGCGGGAATATAGGTCGCATTTTCCTTTCCACTCTTATTTTGGCTGTTGAACAACAATTCCAATTCGCTTTGCAATGCCTCTGCTTTGCCATTTTTCTCGGCCGATTCAAATGCGGTCATGGTAGGGCCATAATAATGTCTGAAATCGCCCAGGAATTCTGACGGAGAGCGCTCCGAAACAAAAGTAAAAGTCTCTTTGGAGAAGGTTATATTGTTTGCTGGTATCCCCGCCTGGCCAAAACGTTTAATCACTTCGTCTTCCACACCCCAGAGCATCGGACTCACAAAACCTTCGGGTGGCGGCGGGGTGTAGGCGCTGCTGATTTTCAATATTTGCGCCACCAGCGTTGGATCGCCGGGGACCCAGTTGCCCATCACAATTTGACCACCTTTGCGGGTCACACGGACCATTTCTTTGGCTACGTCCAAAGGCCTGGGCGCAAACATGGCCCCGAACATGGTGACAGTCATATCAAAACTCTCATCCCTCAATTCGTTTAAATCACTGGCGTCACCCACTTGAAAAGTACAATTGGGCAGACTGGCTTTTTTGGCTCTTGCATTTCCTGCCTCAACCAGGTTGCCGGCGATATCGACGCCCAGTACGGTCGCCTGGCGCTTGGCTTCCGGTAACGCGGTGGTGCCATCCCCGCAACCCAGGTCAAGAACCTTCAGATCCTTGGAAATGCCGAGTGTGGAGACAAATGCTTCCCCGCTTTCCCTCATGGTTTCGGCGATACGTGTAAAATCACCTTTTTCCCACAATGCTTTGTTTGGATTCATCGGATGTGTTGATTAAAATGATAAAAATTATTTTTACAACACGAAAGTAAGGACCAGAGGGGATGGGTACTTTGCTGTAGAGTCCGGATATTTTGCTTAGGGGTTCATGGCAGTAATTTCTTTTGCCGAGGTCGGAGAACTCCCAAAACGCTCTTTAAAACTACGGCTGAAATGGGAAATATTTTGAAAGCCGCTCTCAAAAGCCGCTTCCGCTACCGTTTTACCCTGGTGGCGCAGCAGGAGGAGCGCATGTTGTAGCCTTTTTTCCAGGAGCCATTTTCCCGGCGTGCAGTTGAACTGTTTTTGAAAATCCCGTTTAAAAGCCGACAGGCTTCGGTTGCATAAAACGGCGTACTGCTCCAGGCTCAGATTAAAGCAAAAATTGTCGTTCATCGTGCGCTCCATAGAAACGGCCTGTGGTTCATTCATCAGGGAAGAGAAATAGGACAGGGCTTCCACATTTCCGGGATTGTCTACGATGTTTAAAATCAATTCTTTGAATTTTAATTCCAGCAGCGACTTATCGGGCGTGCTGGTGCCAGCGAAATAAGCATACATGGAAACAAAGAAGGATTTCAGCGTGTCCGTTGCCTGGAGCCGGATGACAGGTTTATATTTTTCGTTTATTTTGGTAATGGGTGCAGACCGGCTTTTTAAGGTTTCATAGATAAATTCATCGGGTATAAAGAAGAGTACCAGGCAGAAACCAATGTCAAAGAATTGTTCGAGGATACAGGCCCCCTTTCTGACGAGTACGCAATCGCCCTCGCTTATTTCATAAGACCCATGTGCCGTATGCCATGTCTTTTTTCCTTCAAGCACATAGAAAATGTAATTTTCTTGACTCCACAAATCAGAAAATTTGTTTTTCATCAAACGGGCTTCCGGAGGGCAGTTAAAAATGGTAATCAATGAATCTTTGCAGATGAATTGCCGGCAATACTGGGGATAGCTTAATACCCGTTCCTGGAGATTGACCATGACACGCACAAGTTTATAAGCCTCTGAATTTAATTAAATATCGTCATTTTGGAATTCAGTCGGTCAAAAACCAGGAAGATTTTAAGTTAAAAGAAGTCAGGTAGCCTGCTTATTTTAATGCGGGGTAGTCCGCATAGAGCGACTCGACCAGCTCCGGTCTGTATCCGGGAGTGTGTCTGTATATTTTGATGGCTTCATTGGCCTGTACCAGGTCATTGTTGAGGACTTGACAGGCCACGAGTTTTTCAGTGTTCTGCCAGATCCCGGGATCGTAGTCAAAGACATCCTGATAGAAATGCAGGGCAGCCCCTAAATCGCCCAGTGTCATGACCACATTCCCCCTGAAATAACTTAGGAAGGGATCAAAATGCAAGAGGGTATCCATTTTGTCGATCGCATGGCTGTAGTCTGCATATTCCTTGGTATCGGCATATTTTCTCATCATGAGCAGATAAACTGTCGGTTCATCCGGATATAGGGAGATAAAATGATCCACGGATTTTTTGAATGATTTTTCGCTGAGTTGCTGGCAGGCCATCATGTATTGAAAAGAGAAGTGTTTGTCATGCTGGGTTGGATCGTCAAATTTCTCAAAGGTGGATTTTACGAGGCTATAGTTTTTAAGATTCCAGGCATTTTCGAATAGGGTTCCATACTTCTCCCGGGAAGTCATCGAAGTATGGGCATCGGGGGTTTCTAAATCGTCGATTCGATACGAAAACAAAGCAGCATATGATTCACCGAGCTCATAAGAAAAAATATCAACTGCCCGGACAGAGTCCTTTACTTTTATCAAAGTGATGTCCTGATAATTCAGGCCGCCTTCACCAAAGGCCCTGAACAGAAGATGCATTTCGTCGTTATTCAGATAACTGTGCACCAAACTATACGTTCCGTTTTTGGTAATTTCGAGGGTGCGATTGCCGATATTAAACAAACCGAATTCACGGGCGATCTTGGTGAGCGTATCCACATTGTCAATGAGATGACTGGTTGATCCGGTTCTTGTTAAAAATGCTGGAAAATAGATCAGATGGTTGAGTGGGTCAGGATCTCTATTTTTCATAGATTCCTCCAGTTGAATGGATAGTTTTTCTGCTTCGGATTTGGTGACCGGAGTGTTTTGTGCGGACAGGGGTTGATAGGTCATGGCGCCCGCCGTCAGCAGGGCTATGCCAAGGGTTTTTAGGTTTGGACGCATCTGTTTAGGATATAAGAACTTTCTCTTGTTAGAAAGCGTCCGCCCGAGGTAAATTATTGCGCAATGGAATAAATTTATTTTATTGTGTAACAATAAGCAAGTCGATGTCCAGAAAGGCGCTCGGGTGCTTTTCTTGTAAGAAAAATATATGGAAAAAGGAAAAAAAACGAATAACCGGTTTCAGATTATCGGGGCCTTTGCAGCGATCTATATTGTCTGGGGAACTACCTACCTGGCCATCAAAATCGGGATACGGGATTTTCCTTCTTTTATCATGGCCACGATCCGTTACCTCATAGCGGGTAGCATCCTGCTTTGCTATTGTTTCCTGAAAAAGGAAAAGATGTTTTTACACAATGTTTTGCGCAACATCCTTCTTGGTGCTTTCGTCATGACCTTCGGACAGGCCATCGCCTTCTGGTCGGAAAAATACATTTCTTCCGGATTAACTGCCGTATTTAATTCCATCTTACCCATCTGTTATATCCTTACAGACAGGAGAAACTGGGGATTTTATAAACAAAGCAAACTAACGCTTTTAAGCATTGGGATGGGACTTATCGGTATCGTCATTTTGTTTATCCACCCGAGCGAAACGGAAACACATACCGGCATGTGGAGTCTCATTGCTTCCGTGGTTACGGTGGCAGCTTGCTTTTGCTGGGCCATCGGATCGCTGTATTATAAATATCATATTAAAACGGGATCGCTTTTTGGTAATCTGGGCTGGCAACTGATAGGGGGAATGATATCCAGCGCCATCCTAAGCCTCCTATTTGGAGAATGGAAAATGTTCCATATCGGACTAATTCCGCTGACTGCATGGTGGGCTGTCATTTACCTTGCCATCGCCGGATCGATCATTGCACTCTTTGCATTATACTGGTTACTCGCCCGCCGGCCTGCGGCTATTGTGGGAACCTATGCCTATGTTAATCCGGTGATCGCCGTGATCCTGGGTTTTTTTATAGCAGGTGAAAAAATTACTCTGTTGCAGATCCTGGGAATGGTGCTGATTATCGTCGCTGCCTATATCGCGAATCTGGTGAAATTTAAAACGGACTGAAAATCAGATTTTCTGGCTGAGGCTACATTAATTCAGCATTTTAATTTCTGAGTAATTTACGCGGTTATCCAGGTCGACCTGTTTCAAGCGAAAGGCTTTTGCGGTTGATGCAGAAGCATTTTGGGGCGATATAACAGATTTGGTACATGAAAACAGGAACATGCATGCCATGGCAAGTACCAGGCATTTATAAACCTTTTTTAATTTACTGATCAATACGATAAAACCCAGCAAGGTCATAAGCAATCCCATGCTATGCATGTCTGTTTGTGTATTGTTATTAGAAAACTGATAGCTGTAGGTTAGTGGTGTATTGCTGTTACCGTTTTTTGTCTGGGAAGAAATAGTAGCAATGTCCAGGAAATTAGAACCGTTTATACTTTCCTGAATGACGAAGTACGCATTGTTGGATTCCATTGCCGTCTGCCAGGTAATCAGGGTACCGTTGTCATTTCTGGAAACATTGAAATATGCCAGTTCCACCGGTAGTACACCGGAGATGACCGTTATTTTTACGGTTACGGAAGCTGAATTTTTCTTATCTGTCGCAGTTAATGTAAATACATAAGCACCGGCAACCAGTCCCGTTACGGTGGTGGTCATCCGGTTGGAAGGGTTGGTAATGGTAGCAGCCGGTCCGCTGGTCTCAACCCAGGTGGTATCTAAAATCGGATGCCCCGGATTTGCCTGAACGGCCGTACCCGATAGTGTCACGGTACTGGTTGGAAGAAAAATAATGGTATCCTTGGCCGGTGTAGTGAAACCTGTTACTGTTGGTTGAGCAAGGGCGGAAACAGAGAAAAAGATGCTTAAAATGATTAATCCAGTTTTCATAGAACTAGGGGTAATCCATTCGTATGCCGTTTATAAGTCTTTGAAAATGAGTAAGGATATTTATGGATGCCCTCATTTTTTTCCCAAAATGGGAATGGAGTCCTTGTTTGAACATGCATTTCCAGACGGCCGATCGTGTATCAAAAGATAATCGTACCTGGCCAGTCCTGGAGTTCTTTGCGACGATTAACACCTGTATTCGCCGCATGAATTGCGGCGAATGTGCTAAAATGCGGCGAATAAGACCCGTATTCGCCGCATAAATTGCGTCGAATCGTAAAGTTCAGTGGAATTCTTATTTCATCCCTTTGAATGTCGCATATATAGCCATTCCGTGTCCGTGACCCAGATCGAAGTCTTCTTTCAACCATTTTAGAATTTCACCTGCCTTAACAGTTGGCTTAGGTTTTCCTTTTTCTAAAAACCCTTTTTGTTCAGCCAGTTTTTTAAAATCAGCGGGTGTTTTACCTGTCTTGGTTTTAATGTTGTCAATATAAGCCTGGAAGGACATGTTCTTTATATTAATATCTCAGAAACTATAATACTTTTAAGGAGAGATGTAGCAAAAGTATTGAATAGATAGTTGATTATAAATTTATTACACCTGTTTTTTGATTAAGTAGCTACTCCATTCCAAGTAAAATTTTGTAAATTTGCTTTAGTTTTAAATTGAACTATGGATGAACTGAAAAAATATTTGAAGGATATAGCACTACTTTGTTCCCGTTACAAGGTAAATAAGCTCTATGCCTTCGGCTCGATTTTGACGACTAACTACAAAGCGAACAGCGATGTTGATTTTATAGTTGACTTTCAGCCTCTCGACATTTTGCAGTATGCGGATAACTACTATGATTTGAAATTTGATCTCGAAAATGTTCTAAATAGGCGGGTAGATCTGTTAGAAGAAAAAACTATTAAGAATCCCTTTTTTCAACAAGTTGTAAACAACAAAAGGCAGCTTGTATATGAACGTTGAGATTAAAACTTGGTTATACGATATACTGAAGGCGATCGATGAAATAGAAAGTTTTTTTTCGGACATTCCCCGAGACTTCAATACCTACCAAAAAGACACAAAAACCAAACGAGCTGTAGAAAGGAATATAGAAATCATTGGTGAAGCAATGAGCAGAATCTTTCATTCGGACGATCCAATCGAACTTTCAAATTCAAGAAAAATCGTCGATACAAGAAATAGAATCATTCATGGTTATGATACTGTTTCCGACGAAATAATTTGGGCGATTATGATCAAGCACCTTCCTATCCTTAAAGCGGAAATTGAGAAAATAATCTCCAAGGAGCGAATTTGACCGAGATAGGCGTGTAATCCATAAAGTAAAAGCATTCGTCCTGCTTAGTTAAATAGATATATTGCAGGAGCAGGAATTCATCAATTTTCAGGAGTCTGTAGGTCTGCATCAAGTGCGCTTTTAATATCACTATAGTCGCGTATCCGTATGGTGCCTTTTGCAAGAAATTTTTCTGGCCAGGTAATCGACTTGTTACTAAAACATGCGTCCCATATCAGAAGCTAAAATATGAGCTGGGCAAATGGGGCGTGGAGTTCAATTTTGTCAGAAGTCTGATCGGTATTGACAAATCGAAACAAGAGTTCGAATTCTCTATTGTCGGGGGACCGCCACAGACAACAACCGGATATATCTCCGAAAGTAATAAAACAAAAAATCAGGCTTTTGAGTTGAGTGTTTACTTCTTGTTTGGGTTAAATAGAAGTCAATAGGATCGGTGTGTTTGGTCTCCCTAAGAAGTATTCATTTTTTATTCCTATTTATTTTCTTCTCTTGTCAACCGAAAAAATCCCGAACGAAAGCATCAATTTCTGGCAGTGGGTATTTTAAAGTGGAGACAATTACCTGAAAATTTCGGACTTATATTCAGCGGTTGCAGCGATGAATTAGGAAATACCACAACAGAAGCGGTGAGGACCAGCTTGACAAAGTCTTTCGACAACAAACCCGAAATCCTGGCGATACTGTCGCCCAGTACCTTGCCAATACCAATTTCTTTGGTACAGTCTTTTTTCTGGCAAAGGGTTTTGTCCAAGAAATACCTACACTAAGGTTGTTTAGGACGCTCGATAACTAATCATCCTCTACTTCTTCTGCGCCGTTCTCCCGGTCAGCAAAGGGAATATCTGTATTTAATCCCGTTACGTCAGGAATCCGCGGTTCAGCCGATTCGATCGCCTTAGAGATATTTTTATTTTCTTTTTCCTGGTCCGACGCTGATGGCTCAATGGATTTCGGAGTGATTTTGATGAACTTTTCTTTCGGTTCCATGTGTTTTATTTTTTACTATTAAACGGGAGATTTTTCTCTTTCCCAAAATCGGTGTTGACCGATGGCAGTGATGAAGTCCTTGACGAGGTTGATATTTTTACCGGCGGGATGTATAATGCCTGGAATATTCTTATTTGATTTTAGATCTTCACCGATCATTGTTTTCTCAATCAGGGGTTCAGTACCGAACTCAAATGCAACCGCCTTACAATGTTTATAAGCCTGGGAGATAAATTCCACCGCTTCAGGTTTTTGACCCAGCGTTGCAACGGACTTGTCGCCGCCCGGGATGTATACGGCGTCATAGAGGACTGATGAGACGGTCATCAGGCTTTTATCTACCGCCGCAGGTGCGCCTTTCAGCGTGCTTATGTTCCCAAGTTTTGGAGCAATGATTTCAACGACTGCCCCCGCATCGGTCAGCGCTTTTTTCATGAGTTCCATTTGATTTCCATCTGCCCCGTCAGCCGCCAGCAAGGCCACCTTGCGGCTCTTGATATTGCCCTTAAGGGTGTTGGCCATACTGAGGGCCGCAGAGGATTTAATTCCTTGGTCTTTTGTTTTTGGTTGGAATTTCGCCGGGTTGCCATCTGCCGGAATACTGTGATTCAGGGGTTGTTCCGGTTTATTTGGCACGCTCAGGCCAAGAGCATCCGACACCTCTTTAGCGAGCGTTTTATCTACCTGACTTAAGAGACCGATCATCCTTTGCCTTATTTCTACCCGCTGTACCTTACCCAGTTCAAACCTCAGGGCATTGGTCAAGTGATTTTTCTCCGCTTCCGACTGGCTGTCATAGAAGAGCTTAGCCTGGCTGAAATGATCAAAAAAACTCTGACTCCTCGCCCTTACCTTTCTGGCATCTATTTTTTCTTCATAGGATGTGAACCCTCCTTCGGTTGCTTTGGCCTGGAAGGGGCAACCCCCCGTAAGGGAATTGGGGTGGTAGCTCGTTACATCCTGATTGATTTGCTGACGCATATGACCGTCACGCTGATTGTTGTGAACCTTATTGATCGACCGGTTAATGGGGATCTCGTGAAAATTCGGGCTGCCCAGTCTGGAGAGTTGGGTATCGGTATATGAAAACAATCTTCCTTGTAAAAGTGGATCATTGCTGAAGTCAATGCCTGGAACCAGATGACCGGGGTGAAAGGCCACCTGCTCGGTTTCTGCAAAAAAGTTGTCTGTGTTCCGGTTGAGTACCATTTTGCCAATTCGTTGCACGGGAACCAATTCCTCTGGAATCAGTTTGGTCGGATCGAGCAGGTCAAAAGGATATTTATGCTCATCTTTCTCTTCTACAACCTGGATCCCCAATTCCCATTCGGGAAAGGCGCCAGATTCGATAGCGTCGAACAGATCTCTGCGGTGAAAATCAGGGTCTTTGCCCGAAATAATCTGCGCCTCATCCCAGGCGACGGAGTGTACACCCAGTAGTGGTTTCCAGTGAAACTTCACGAAAACCGACTTACCCGCTTCATTGATGAGCCTGAATGTATGCACACCAAATCCCTCCATCATACGCAGGCTTCTGGGAATAGCCCGATCACTCATCACCCACATAATCATGTGCATCGACTCGGGCATAAGAGAAATAAAATCCCAGAATGTATCGTGCGCCGAAGCGGCCTGAGGTATTTCGTTGTTTGGTTCCGGCTTAACGGCATGTATCAGATCTGGAAATTTAATCGCATCCTGAATAAAGAAGACCGGTATATTATTCCCCACCAGATCATAGTTTCCCTCTTCTGTATAGAATTTTACCGAGAAGCCGCGCACGTCTCTGGCCAGATCGGTCGATCCGCGGGACCCAGCTACGGTCGAGAAGCGGACGAAGACGGGCGTTTTCAATGCAGGATCGTTCAGAAATCCTGCTTTGGTATATTGGGCCATGGGCTTATAGACCTGAAAGTAACCGTGGGCGGCTGTTCCGCGGGCGTGCACGATTCTTTCCGGAATGCGTTCGTGATCGAAATGGGTAATCTTTTCCCTTAAAATGAAATCTTCCAGGAGTGTTCCGCCCCTTTCTCCTGCTTTAAGGGAGTTCTGATCATCATTGATCTTAAGTCCCTGGTCGGTTGTCATGAATTCTTGAGCGCCGGTTTCTATGTCAGGGGCGAGATCGGATCGTTTTTTATCTATTTTGGAATCGGATTTCCTCGGAACAAGTTTTTTACTGGCTTTTGGCATAATCAAATTATTAGTAAGTATGTATCAGAAAAATCGTGCCCATGAAAAGGCACGATTTTTTACCTCTATCTTCAAACATCATTATGAAAAGGAATTACGCTATTCTAGGAGGTCTGGCTGTTGTAGGTGTGGGTGTGTGGTATTTGTTTTTCAAAAACAGGAATATCGAAGAGCTCGCCGATCAGGATCCTGTCGGTCCTATCAACAAAGAAGAAAATGGGCTGGATCATATCCGCAAGGTCTTTCATAAAGCGAAAGAGCTCGCGCCAGAGATCGAGATATGAGCGTACGCTTCTAATCTCCAAATTAAAAAGCGTAAAATGTACAATTTTATGTGGTTTTCTTTCTCTTGTATATTGAGAAAATCAATGTCATGGTTTGCGTATTCTGAACGTCTGCGATGACTTTTAATTCTGGAGACAAGGTCCAATTCGGGATGGAAACATCAATATTTCCACTTTGATCTATACAGAAAGAAACATCCACTTCAAAATTTTTTTCGAGTTTGTCATCTGCTGACACATGATATTTTATTTGGGAAAAAGATTGAGCTGCATCAAAGATTAATTTGGCTAGTGCATTATTCTTACTATTTAAATTATCATCAGTCGCGTACAATGGTTTTGCAGCACTTGGTAAATTGGCATTCACCAGGCTATATTTCACTGATGTTTCTTTGGTTTTTGTATAAACATATTCAGACTTAAATACAATGATGGAGAGTGATCCATCTGCAGCGTTAGAAACGACATTATCGAAAGTCACATCCGCTTCTTTTATGATGAGAGAGTCATAAGAATTTGCTTCATTGTTTGCAATCCGAATCGAATCATAATATAAGTTTATAGCGTCCGTTGCTTTGTGATACTGATCCAAAACTTCTGCCAGCACTTTATCCAATTTAGCTTGTCCTACAATTTGCAGTTTTTTCTGTGTTACACAAGACGAAATAGAGAAAATTAAGGCAAAGAATAAAATAGTATGACAAATTTTCTGGAACATGTGATTTTGTTTTAAGTTAAGGAAAAATGATTTCAACAAAACAAATTCTTCCAAGAATTAACTCCTGAATTATTTAAATTTTGAACCAGCAATAAATATTGTGGTAAAGAGTTACAAAGTAACGAATTTGTGAGGGAGCAAGTATGACATCGAATGATCTCGGAGCAAAAGATCTTCAAACCAAGATTGTTAAGAAATTAAAGAGTTCAAATCTGGCTCATTTTCCCAAATATCTTTCACAGAGCAAATCAAGATTTACTGAAATTTAAATCGGATATTTTTTGTCCTGGCAAAGGATTCACTAGTCATCCAAGTGTTTGTATATATACTCTAAGTGTTTATCTCTAAGTGCTTCCATTTACATTCTGATCAAAACATTTGAAAACCGCTAATCAATAAAAGATATCTGGTAAGAAATACCTTAATCAGCAATAACCGGCTCTTGGATCTTTCTGTTATCCACCAAAGCCAGTGTTTCAACTTCTGCGTCTTTTACCGTACCCAATGCACAAACAGGTTATCATATCCAAGTGTTTCCATTGGCAGGGCAACTTTAATCGCAGCTGTGCACAGAGATTAGATGCGTCGGCCGCTGTGAGCAATTACTCGGAATTTAAACAAAAAAACCGCCAGGAATCCGAAATCCCCACGCCACTCAGGAACACTCGTTTTTGAAGCGTAAATTTACCATGGAAAATTTCCATAAGTTTCAATATGAAGATAACATTACCTGCAAAAAAGGGCAATCCAAACAGTAATCCTATTATAGAGCTCAATCAATTAGTAGTAGTGGGTGCTAATGGATCTGGAAAAACAAGGTTTGGTTCTAGGATAGAGCAAATGAATCTTGGTCAAACGCATCGTATTTCAGCACAAAAATCACTTTCACTACCGCGAGAAGTCAGCCCTAAATCAAAAAAAAGAGCTGAAAAAGAATTGTATTACGGATGGTATCAGGAAACATATACTGATGCGCAAATGTTAGCGCATAAAAATGCGCAAAGGTGGGGCGGACGATTTGACACGCATCTCTTAAATGACTTTGATAAACTGATGGTACTTCTCCATACAGAAGAATATGAAGAGGCATTGAATTATAAGGAAGGTAGGAGGGAGAAGCCTGTTACAAAGATGGATATCGTTCAAAAGATCTGGGAAGCCGTATTGCCACATAGGAAATTATTTAAGAAAGCTGGAATTATCGAGGCTTACTTAACCGGCAACGAACAAACTAAATATAATGCTTCAGATTTGAGCGATGGGGAAAGAGTAATATTTTATCTGGTAGGTGAGGTCGTTTGTGCGCCCCGGCATTCAATAATCATAATTGATGAGCCTGAAATGCACATTCACAAATCGTTGGTAAAATCACTTTTTGATCTTATAGAAATAGAACGGGAAGATTGTTCATTCATTTATCTAACACATGACATTGATTTTGCGTTTTCGAGGCATAGTGCATTAAAAATCTGGACTAAAGGTTATAGCGGTGAAAATTTATGGGATTATGAAATATTAGGTAATGAAATGCCCATTCCTGAACAATTGTATTTGGAAGTACTTGGCAGTCGTAAACCCATATTGTTTTTGGAGGGAGATAACAGTAGCATCGACTATGAACTTTATCAGCATGTATATACAGGATTTACTTTAAAACCTTTGGGGAGTTGTGAAAAAGTGATCCAAAGTGTAAAAGCTTTAAATGAACAAAATGAATTTCACACCATTCAATCCTTTGGTTTAATCGATAGAGATGCAAGACTAGATGACGAAGTTGAAAACCTGATTTCTAAAGATATTTGGGTTTTGAATGTTGCAGAGGCGGAGAATCTGTTTCTCAGTAAAGACATAGTAAAAAGTATTGGTAGTTATTTGGGCAAAAATCCTGACTATGTTTTCGACAAAGTAAAAGAAAACTTGATCAAATACTTTAACGATCAAATAGAACCGCAGATTGCTCTTCATTATAAGTCAATTTTACGCAAGAAGCTTATTTCGCTTAGTAATTTAGAGTCAAAGGATATCAATACTTTAAATGATGAAATTGATGCTGATTATAAAGCGATTGATAAGCCTAATCTATTGGAAAAGATAAAAGCCAAATTTCAAAATGTAGTTGTGGAAAAGGACTATGATGCAATATTGAGATTATTTAATTTGAAAAACGCTTTGATTCCGAATTCAAAGTTGTGCGAACTGATAGGTATTAAAAATAAGACAGAGTATATAAAGCTTGTTTTGTCGTTGTTAAAGAAAAATGACCCGATAAGCTCCTTGTTAAAATCTGAAATTGATAAAAGGGTTCTAAAGAAGAAATGACATAAAAATTTAGGTGAGAATTCATCATCAAAAGTATAAACCTGATTGTTTCTTCTCAAAATCGAAGGACTCATACTCACTATTTTTGCAGAACTACCTAGGTTCCAACGCATCATGGTTTGTCATTTCAGAGGCAATTTTGTAAATCCCCATTTCAGGAATTTGCAATAATTCTTTCATATAACAATCAATGGTCTTTATTTTAACTGCACCTAA
>JABDAN010000024.1 GCA_013289175.1 Bacteroidota bacterium | reverse complement strand
ACGATTGCTTACACAGGATCTCCGTATTGCGCCACCGGTACAGCGACGGTTACCCAAACCGGCCAGGCAGGTGGAACCTATACTGCACCGGCCGGGGTTTCTATCACGGCTGCCACCGGAGTCATCAATCTTGCCACGAGCACGCCCGGAACTTATACGGTTACCTATGCTTTCGGTAACGGTACTTGCAACAATACGACGACGACATCCATCACCATCAATGCATTGCCGGTAGCAACGATTGCCTACACCGGAAGTCCTTACTGCGCATCCGGAACAGCGACTGTGACGCAAACGGGCACATCCGGCGGTACTTACTCAGCGCCAGCAGGAGTCTCTATTACGGCCGCAACGGGAGATATAAATCTGGCGACCAGCACACCTGGAACCTATACGATTACTTATGGTTTCACCAGTGGAGGATGTAGCAATACGACGACGACATCCATTACCATCAGTGCATTGCCGACGGCCACGATTGCTTACGCGGGTTCACCGTATTGCGCAACAGGAAATGCAACGGTTACACAAACCGGACAGGCAGGAGGAACTTATGCTGCACCAGCGGGTGTTTCTATTACGGCTGCCACCGGAGTCATCAATCTAGCCACCAGTACGCCGGGTACCTACACCGTAACTTATTCATTTAGCAATGGGACCTGCGCCAACACAACGACGGCATCGATTACCATCAATGCACTGCCGGTTGCAACCATTGCCTACGGTGGTTCGCCCTATTGCGCAACGGGCACGGCAACGGTCACGCAAACCGGACAAGCAGGAGGAACTTATTCCGCTCCGGCTGGTTTGGTCATCAATGCCGCAACAGGAGATATTAATCTGGCGACCAGCACACCGGGAACTTATACGGTTACTTACGCTTTCGGCAATGGTACTTGTAACAACACCACCACCACATCCATTACCATCAGTGCATTGCCTGTTGCAACGATCGCTTACAGCGGTTCACCTTATTGCGCGACAGGTACAGCGACCGTAACTCAAACCGGTCAGGCAGGTGGAACCTACACAGCACCCGCTGGCGTTTCCATTACGGCTGCTACCGGGGACATCAATCTGGCCACCAGCACAGCGGGTACATACACGATCACTTATACGTTCAGCAACGGCACCTGTAGCAATACCACCACCACATCCATTACCATCAATGCGCTGCCGGTTGCAACCATTGCTTATTCTGCGAGCCCCTATTGCGCAACGGGCACGGCGACAGTAACACAAACCGGACAGGGGGGTGGAACCTATTCAGCTCCTGCGGGCGTATCCATAACCGCTGCTACCGGCGCTATTAATTTAGCAACCAGCACACCAGGTACATACACCATTACATATTCCTTTAGCAATGGAACCTGCGCCAATACGACGACCGCATCGATCACCATCAATGCATTGCCATTGGCAACGATAGCCTACGGCGGTTCACCATATTGCGCAACCGGAACGGCGACGGTCACCCAGACCGGACAGGCAGGAGGCAGCTATAGTGCACCAGCGGGCGTAAGCATCAATGCAGGAACTGGTGACATCAACCTGGGCGTTAGCACACCCGGTACCTATACGGTCACCTATACATTCAGCAACGGCATATGTAACAATACGACCACCACCTCCATCACGATCAATGCATTGCCGGTAGCTACGATCGCCTATGTGGGAAGCCCTTATTGTGCGACCGGTACAGCGACCGTAACACAAACCGGTCAGGCTGGCGGAACTTACTCAGCGCCGGCTGGCGTAGTGATCAATGCGGCCAATGGTACCATTGACCCCGTGGCCAGTACACCGGGAACTTATACGATCACCTATTCATTCAGCAATGGAACCTGCAGCAATACAACAACCACCTCCATAACGATCAATGCGCTTCCGACAGCGACGATTGCTTACGGCGGGTCACCGTATTGCGCAACAGGTATTGCAACCGCCACTCAAACCGGACAAGCGGGTGGAACTTACTCGGCACCGGTTGGAGTCTCCATTACACCAGCAACAGGAGATATTGATCTTGCTACCAGCACGCCTGGAACCTATACCATTACCTATGTGTTCGGCAACGGCGTCTGTACGAATTCGACAACCACCTCCATCAAGATCAATGCGCTGCCTCTAGCGACGATTGCTTACGGCGGATCACCTTACTGCGCGACAGGAACCGCTACGGCAACCCAGACGGGAACTACAGGCGGCGTATATTCCGCGCCGGCCGGTGTTGTGATCAACGCCGCTACCGGAGATATCAATCTTTCGACCAGTACAGCGGGTACCTATACGATCACCTACACATTCAGCAACGGCACTTGCAGCAATACCGCGACGACATCCGTTGCGATCAATGCGCTGCCAACGGCAACGATTGCTTATACAGCCAGTCCTTATTGCGCAACAGGCACAGCTACCGTAACGCAAACCGGTCAGGCCGGTGGAACCTACTCAGCCCCTGCTGGGGTGGTGATCAACGGGGCATCAGGAGATATTGATCTGGTTGCCAGCACACCGGGAACCTATAGCGTGACCTATGCATTTACCAACGGTACCTGCAGCAATACAACAACCACTTCCATCACGATCAATGCGCTGCCTGTAGCGACGATTGCTTACGGCGGATCACCTTACTGCGCGACAGGAACCGCTACGGCAACCCAGACGGGAACGGTCGGCGGAGTATATTCCGCGCCGGCCGGCGTAGTGATCAATGCGGCCACCGGAGATATCAATCTTACGACCAGTGCAGCAGGAACCTTTACGATTACTTATACCTTCAGCAATGGCACTTGCAGCAATACCACGACAACATCCATCACCATCAACGCGCTGCCGGTGGCAACGATCGCCTACACAGCCAATCCATATTGTGCAACCGGCACGGCTACGGTAACGCAAACCGGACAAGCGGGTGGAGCGTACTCTGCACCGGCTGGAGTCGTGATCAACGCCGCATCAGGAGATATTGACTTGGTTGCCAGCACGCCCGGAACATATACGGTTACCTACGCTTTTGGCAACGGTACCTGCAGCAATACCACCACCACATCGATTACCATCAATGCCCTGCCTACAGCGACCATCGCTTACGCAGGAAGCCCTTACTGTGCAACGGGCACCGCTACCGTTACACAAACCGGACAGGCCGGTGGAACCTATTCAGCGCCCGCCGGTGTAACGATTACGCCTGCAACCGGAGACATCAATCTGGCTGCCAGCACACCGGGTACCTACACGATTACCTACAGTTTCACCAATGGAACTTGCAGCAATACCACCACCACTTCGATTACCATCTTAGCATTGCCGGTAGCGACCATTGCTTACACCGCCGTGCCTTACTGTGCGATCGGAACAGCCACCATTACGCAAACCGGCCAGACCGGTGGAACGTATTCGGCGCCCGCAGGCGTAGTGATCAATGCCGCCACCGGTGACATCAATCTGGTAACCAGTACGCCGGGAACCTATACCATCAGCTATGCCTTCACCAACGGCACTTGCAGCAATACGGCAACAACTTCCATCACCATCAATGCATTGCCAACCGCAACGATCAGTTACTCAGGAAGTCCCTATTGTGCTACGGGAACGGCAACCGTAACCCAAATCGGACAAGCGGGCGGAACCTACTCAGCGCCGGCGGGAGTTACGATCAACGCGGCATCCGGTGCCATCGATCTGACAAACAGTACGGCAGGAACTTATACGATTACCTACAACTTCTCAAACGGAACCTGCAGCAATACCACTACGACATCGGTTACCATCAGTGCTTTGCCAACAGCTACGATCGCCTACGGTGGATCTCCTTATTGTCTAACAGGGACGGCTACCGTAACCCAGACAGGTCAGGCGGGCGGGACCTATACGGCACCGGCAGGCGTATCCATCAATGGGGCGACCGGTGATATCAACCTGGGCGCCAGTGCCGCGGGGACTTACACCATCACTTATATTTTTAGCAACGGAACCTGTAGCAATACGGTGACGACATCGATCACCATCAATGCATTGCCAACGGCTACCATTACCTATGCCGGAAGCCCTTATTGCGCCGTAGGCACCGCAACCGTAACACAGGCCGGACAAAATGGTGGAACTTACAGTTCTACAGCCGGCCTGGTCATCGATGCCTTAACGGGATCGGTGAATCTGTCGACCAGTACACCCAATACCTATCTGGTGAACTATAGTTTTGGAAATGGAAGTTGTACCAACACGACCACCACATCCATCACGATTAACGCACTGCCCGTGGCAACCATCAACTACACTGGCTCGCCTTATTGTACCAATGGTACAGCGATTGTCACCCTGACCGGAGTAGGCGGCGGTACCTACAGTTCGACTGCGGGATTGTCACTCAATCCGGCTACGGGAGACATCAACCTGGGCACGAGTGCAGAAGGAAGCTACCTGGTTACCTACAATTTCTCGAGTGGTACCTGCAGCAACAGTGTTTCCACCACCATAGTGGTCAAAAATCCATCACTTGTTCTGAACAATCCCCCAGCAGTCTGCTCGCCATTGACGGTCGACCTGACCACTCCAGCAGTTACGGCAGGAAGTCAGCCGGGACTTACTTATAACTATTATCAGGATAACGCGGGCACCATTCCATTGGTCAATCCGAATACGGTGGCCGTTGCAGGAAATTATTTCATACGCGGCGTTGACCTGAGCACGGGTTGTTCTTCCAATGTTCAACCGGTGGTTGTTACCATCAATCCGAAACCGGTTGTCACGGCCTCTACTTCAGCCAACAATATTTGTAAGGGAACAACCATTACCCTCACCGCCGTATCGGCAGGCAACACGATAGACTGGCCGGGCCTTGGTACCGGAAATGTGGTGACCGCCACACCGCTGGACAGCACCGATTATCTGGCAGTAGCCACCAATGCCAGTGGTTGTATGGACACGGCAGTTGTAAGCGTCGCAGTGATTCCATTCCAGCTGACACTGACGGCCAATCCCGATCCCGTACTGGCCGGAACCAATACGAGCCTGATTACCACTGGAAATATTCCATACAATGTATTGAGCTGGTCTCCGGATATTTTCTTTGCTGATCAAACCGCTACTACGCAAAACATCATCGTGAAGGATACTTCCAAATCCTTTACCGTGATTGCGCAGTCGACCAACGGATGTCTGGATACGGCTACCCTGTTTGTTACGGTGGATCCAAATATGAAGGATCTCTTTATACCCAATTCCTTCTCACCCAACAATGACGGCAACAACGACATTTTCAAAGTCTATGGATCGTCCGTGAAAAATGTAATCCTTCGGGTATATAATCAGTGGGGTGAATTGATATTCGAATCGCAGAACGCATCCATTGGATGGGACGGAACCTGGAATGGTCGTCCGCAGATGGTGGGCGTATATGTTTACCTGGCAGAAGTAACTTTTTATAACAACGTAACCGTGAAACGAAAAGGAACCATCAGTTTGATCAGATAATCCCGAAAGCTTCCGTTGGGGAGCAGGCGGAAAAATTTAATCTATATGAAAAAAAATTTTAAAAGGAGGATTTGCGCAGTGACCCTGCTGGCAGCTGTCCTGTGCATGGGGGTACAGGCGCAGGTGGATCCGCACTTTTCCCAATATTATATTCAGCCGATGACCATGAATCCTGCATTTACTGGTGCCTTCGACGGTGACTACCGCGTGTCCGCGATCTGGAGAAGTCAATATGGAAATACATTAAATACAAAGGGAATTTCAGCGGAAAAAACAACCAATATCAACGCCAATTTTGGATTCAACCTCGTAAATCAGGGTTCAGCCGATGGCGCCTACAACTTTACCAATGGTTACCTGACTTTTGCCTACACGGGTGTAAGATTTGGAGAGAATGCAGATCACTAT
This sequence comes from Bacteroidota bacterium, assembly GCA_013289175.1. GTDB lineage: Bacteria > Bacteroidota > Bacteroidia > Chitinophagales > Chitinophagaceae > Puia. Next base: position 32,014 of record JABDAN010000024.1, on the reverse strand, counting down.
CTGGTCATGGCCATGCAACTGGGTTTTATCAGCCGCAAATTTGATATTACCAAAATGACTTTTGGAAGTCAGTGGGTCTCCGGTGTCGGATTTGATCCCACGGCCAATTCAAATGAAACCTTTTTAAAACCGCAGGTAACGTCCTTTGATGCAGGCGCGGGTATTGCCTACTACGATGCGACCCCCAATAAAACAGCCAGCTTTTTTGGAGGGGTGGCAGCCTATCACATTACCCAGCCCGTCAATCCTTATTTGTCCGGTCAGGAACAATCCCAACTGGCGATTCGCTATAGCGTTCAGGCGGGCGTGCGCATCAACGCCTCAGACCAGTTGACAATCGTGCCCACGGTGATCTATATGAAACAAGGAGACGCCCAGGAAAGAATGGGAGGGGTTTACTTCCAGGTTTATGCCAATGAAAATACGGACGTCATGTTCGGCGCTTACTACCGGGTGGCCGATGCCGCTACCCCGTTCGTGGGATTTTATTATAAAGGACTTACGATGGGATTGAGTTATGACGTGGATGCATCTGCCAAATCGGCGGCGGGCAGCAAGGGAAACAGTCTCGAAATTTCAATTTCATATGTGGGGAAAAGAAAAACAAATACCGGGGTGCCCCGTTTCTGGTGCCCGCGTTTTTAAAAAATATTAAACCATCCATCCTATAAAAAAATTCTAAAGTGCCTACCAGATCAACCATAAAAAAAATCCTTTTCCATGCCGCCCTTGTCGCGCTTTTGCCGCTGTGGTTGCATGCACAAAACGGAAGTGGTTATTTTAACCAGGCTGAAATGCTGTTTAAGAATAAAAGTTTTTATGGGGCCTCGGTACTTTATGAAAAATACCTGGCTACGGAAAAAAAATCAAGACCCCGTTCCACACCTTTTGCCATAGAAAAAAAAGTGAAGGGAAAAGCCAATGTTGATCCCCATCAGGAAGCCGTATACCGGCTGGCAACCTGTTACCAGATGATCAATGATTACAAGAAGGCGGAAAAATATTATAAGGAATCGATCGGATTTTCAGACAAAGCCTATCCGGATGCCCGCTACTGGTATGCGGTTACCCTCAGGGCCAATCAGGAGTACGCAGAAGCGCTTGTGCAGATCACCGCCTACCTGGAAAAACATTCCCAGCTCGACGATAAACTCTTAGGGGCCGACCGAGAACTGGAAGACCTGAAATTTATCCAGATGCAATCGGAAAGAGTCAATGACCTGGTAACCCTTGAGCAAATGAAGGGTGGCGATTCTTCAGCCAACTATGCCCTGGTTCAAAGACTGGATGGGGTAGTATACACCGGTATCAAACAAATCAAAGGAGAAAACAATGAGAAGTTGTACACCAATGCCTTGTTTGAATCAACCAATGTAGATAGCCCTACGCTGGGGGCGGGCAATATACAAATCCCAACCACTACCGGGATCAACGATGGTATGGCTACCTTCTCCAAGGATGGTAAAAAAATGTTCTTTACCCGCTGGACAAAAAATAACAACCAAACGGTTTCATTTATTTTCATGAGCCGCTTTGTGAATAAACACTGGACAAAACCGGTGAAAGCACCCGATCCGATAAACATGGAAGGATCCAACAGTGCACAGCCCAGCCTGACCAGCGACGGACGCTTTCTGTTGTTCTCTTCGGATCGCCAGGGCGGATCGGGCGGATATGATATCTGGGCAGCCTCCATGGACAGCAACCTGCAACCCATCCAGGTACACAACCTGGGCAATGTGATCAATACGGCCGGAGATGAGGAAGCACCTTTTCTGCATGAAAAAAGCAGGACACTGGTATTTTCCAGCAACGGTCGGGTGGGCATGGGGGGGTTTGATATCTACTATGCAAAAGGAAATTTTGGACTGAACGGTTGGGAAAAACCCGAGAATGCGGGAGCCCCGCTGAATTCCTCTAAGGACGATATTTATTTTGTGAGTACCGATGAAGACAATATCTGGAATTCGGGATGGATCAGTTCGGACCGGGCTTCTGAATGTTGCTTGGCTCTTTTTTCTGTGAAAGGAAACAACGCACAATACGTACACGGAAATTTTGTGGATTGCAAAACGGGTAAATCCCTGGGAAATGTAGAGCTGACGGTTACCGACCTGCGCCATCCAGACAGGGTGCTGGGTAAATACAAAGCCGATACCAGCGGCGCTTATTCATTCCTGTTGCATAATTCAGCACATTTTAAAATCAGTGCGGTCAAACCGGGATATGAACTGTCCAGTAAGGATTACAACCTTCAAGTGCTCAAAGGAGTGGATTCACTCTGGAACGAAACCATTTGTTTAAAATCACTGTCCTATCCTGAAAAAGAAATTGAGAAACTGCTCAAGAGTTTGGTCCTGTCCTCGCACCTGGGCAATTTCGCTTACAAAAAAGCCACCCTCAATGATTCGGCGCACGATAACCTGGATTCACTGGCCGCAGTGCTCAAGAAATTTCCGGATATGGTTGTACAGGTGGAAGGATATACCGACGGGATCGGAAGTGTGAAATATAACCTTATCCTTGCACAAAAAAGGGTGAATACCTGTATCCGTTATCTGGTGAAGAGAGGTGTCAATCCCAAACAACTCAAAGGCAAAGCCATGGGTAAATGTTGTCCGATTGCGCCGGACATGATAGATGGAAAGGATAATCCGGCAGGAAGAAAACTCAACCGGAGAGTGGAATATAAAGTACTAAAACACTAGAATTGAACTGGGGAGCCCTGGGTCCTGCGTCCGCAACAAGGCGGCGAATGATCCCACCCGGGCATCTGATATAAAAATATAGTAAGAAGTTTTCTGTGTTGGCGTCCTGCAAAAAGCAAGGACGCTTTTTTATCTGAAGCGGTTGACCATGACCGGTAGATCGTTTTAAAAACGGGTATTTGCTCCAAATTCCTAAGATCCGATAAGATTGCTTGTTGCACAATTACTTGAACTTCTCTAGGAGGGCTGAAAACCCGGGCGGTCTCTGGGGGCGGGTCAAAAGAAGGCCCACCAGATAAACGATGCGACTAGGCGCTCTGTACTAAATTCTTCTGGTTTAACAGCTGCACGCCAGTAGACCTGATCCACAGTGTCAAAGACACGATCCAAACGATGCAAAGTGCCGCAGAAATATTATAATTCTCGTTGAGATAAAGAACGGCGCTGGTAGCACAAGTAGTAACAATCAAAAACAGGGTTACAAAGGTAGAGATCGCTTTCATAATGTTTGATTTAGGGTATGTTGAGAAATAAATTACGGATTGATCGGGGGTTGATCAGGAATTGGGTACGTAATTCGTAGGAATGGAAAGGATCGCTTGTACAGTCTAAGAAAATAAAAAGAAGAGATTCAGCAGGAGATTGGATACGATTCAACAGCTACATATCATCCTTGATGAAACAAAGATTAAACGCAGTTTTCATAAATGCAAGTGGCGGAGGAATTTTTTTTTATTTTTCCCAGCCTGGGAAAAAAACCGCTTTTAGTTTTTCTTTAAACCCTTGCCTGGCAAGGCTTTGAAGAAAATACCCTAACCCGCATGATTACACGATTGTCGTACTAGTAACCCTAAAAATGGGTATATCGGGATCAGGCAGCGGTATATCATGTAGGCTGCGAGGCGGGGGTTCTACGATCGCATAAATACGAGTTCCGTACACGAACTACTGTAATCTGACACTCTAAAATCCGCTCATTTTTGAATGAAAATGAAGGAGAAAAAAAGGTGGAATGCATCGCTTGGATGCGTGGCCGCCTGACAAGCCCTATTCAAAAAGACTGAACCACCACTCGGGGATTGCCTTAATTTAGACCCATGATCGATTGGTTATTCTTCATCATCTTATTGCTGGCTATTGTGCAGGGATTGAGAAAGGGACTCATCCTTGGGATTTTTTCACTGGTCTGTGGAATCATTGGACTCGCCGCTGCGGTAAAATTCTCCGCCCTGGTAGCGGCTCATCTCAAACCGGTCTGGCAGTTTTCCAGCCGCTGGTTACCGGTCATAGCCTTTGTGCTCGTTTTTTTATTGGTGCTCTTACTCATCCGGTTGACGGGGCGGATGTTGGAAAAGCTCCTGAACCTGGTTTTGCTCGGATGGCTGAACAAACTGGGAGGGATCTTGTTATTTATTCTTTTATATCTTTCCATCTACAGCGTCGTGCTGTTTTACGGCACCAAAACACAGTTCATTTCCAATCGGGCCATGGAAGATTCACATTTTTATTCCATGATCGCACCACTGGGTCCAGCCGTTATCCATTTTGTTACAGGGTTTATTCCCTATGGCAAGGACATGTTTGCAGCGCTGGAAGGTTTTTTTGATCGAATCGCCCGCGACATCCATTAAATCTATTGGGTAGAATCGTTGTCGTACATTTGTAATGAAAAGATTATTAAGGGTTTAAAAGCCATGATTTTTGCAGTAAATCGTTTATTTTAGCGATTATTTGTTGGATTTATTTTAATAGTGCGATGCAGTACGAGATCAAACAGGCCGATAAGTTCCGGTTCATCGAAGAAGGCGAGGGAGAGCCCCTGGTGTTGCTGCATGGTCTATTCGGCGCCCTGAGCAATTTTGTGGACCTGATCGAATATTTCCGGAAACACTATAAAGTAGTGGTTCCCATGCTTCCCCTTTTTGAGTTGGATATCCTTCATACCTCCGTGGGAGGCCTGGAGAAATTTGTGTACCGGTTCATGGAAGCCCGCAACTACCGCAACGTGCACCTGCTGGGCAATTCCCTGGGAGGACATATTGCCCTGATTCATGTTCTCAAACATCCCGAAAGAATTAAATCCATCATCCTGACGGGCAGTTCCGGTCTGTTTGAGAGTGCCATGGGGGATAGTTATCCCAAACGCGGTGACTACGAATACATCAAAAAAAAGACAGAACTGACTTTTTATGACCCGGCTACGGCCAGCAAAGAACTCGTCGATGAAGTTTTTGAAATCGTCAACAGCCGGATTAAAGCCATCAAAATCATTGCGCTGGCTAAAAGCGCGATCAGAAATAATCTCGGGGAAGAACTCAATCAAATCCAACAACCCACGTTATTAATATGGGGAGCCAACGACGGAATCACCCCTCCCTTTGTAGGAAGGGAATTCCAGCGCCTGATCCCCAACAGTGAGCTGCATTTTATTGATAAATGCGGACACGCGCCGATGATGGAGGTTCCTGCCGAATTCAACGTAATATTACACCAGTTTCTGACCAAATTAAACGAACCTGCAGCAGTGGCATGAGACAGATAAGATCGTATCACAAAAACCCTTGCTGTGTTAAACCTAGAAATTTTATCGGCCGGTATTCCCGCCGTTCACCCGCAGGATAGCGTATCGTTTGCCCTGGAAATCATGCAGGATCATCATGTGGCCCATTTGGCGGTCGTTGCTGACAACAGATTACTGGGACTGATCAGCGAAGATGACCTGCTGGATGCGGCTTCCGAAGACGAACCCTTGAGTACAAGGCAGGGTTTTTTTAGCAAGTCTTCCGTACCCGGCGTGGCCCATATGCTCTATACCCTGCATGTCTGCAGCGAATTTCACCTGACCCTGGTTCCTGTTATCGGCAGCGATGAAGAATACCTGGGTTCCATCACCGTTCAGGACCTGCTCAGACACACCGAAAAGCTCATTGGTGCCGGTGATCCCGGTGCCATCATCGTGCTGGAGATGGACCGGGTAAATTTTGCTTTCTCTGAAATCATCAAACTGGTGGAAACCAACGATGCCCAGATCACCCAGCTGAATACTTATTTTGATGCCATCGCTTCGGCATTTTATATTACCCTTCGCATCAACAGACTTGAAATCTCCGATATAATAGCCACTTTCCAGCGCTACGAATACAAGATCAAATATTATTTTGGTGAAGAGCAGTATGAGAATGAATTGCGCAGCAACTATAATCATTTGATGAACTACCTGAGCATTTGAGTGCCCATCGCGATATCCATGTAAAGACCCGGGAAAAAACCTATGATCCGAAAAACGGATAAATATCTATTGCTCTTTTTTTTGATGACCGTTTTAAGCATCTCGCTTAAGGCCCACCGCTTAGCGCTTCTTGCCCACCCTTTTCAAAATATCGCTGACTCCACTCCCCGCACGGAAGACCGCAGCAAGAACGTCCTTCCCGACTCTTTGCCCTTTGTAAAGGCCGACACCCTGGCATCGGGTACCGTCATCATTCCGCCCAACCAGGGAAGACTTTACGTGGTGGGGGATATTTATATCAGCGGAAACAAAGTGACCAAATCCTTCATCATCACCCGGGAACTTCCTTTTAAATCCGGAGATTCCATCACCATCCGCCAGCTTACCCAAGGATTCACCGAAGGCCGGGAACACCTGATCAATACCCGGCTCTTCAACGACGTAACCGTCGCCCTCAAAGAATTTCGTGGACATGTGATCGATATCCAGATCGACGTTAAAGAGCGATGGTATATTTTTCCTCTTCCCTATATCCGGCCTGTGGACCGAAATTTCACTGCCTGGGCCGAAACCGGTTACAGCCTTTCGCGGTTTGACTATGGCATAAAATATTCACAGTATAATTTCACCGGCAGAAATGACAACCTGCGGCTCTGGCTGGTCACCGGTTTTTCGCGCCAGATTGAGATGGCCTATGACCGGCCAAACACCGGAAAAAATCTGACCCACGGTTTTGGAGGCGGATTCCTGATTTCAGGCAACGAACAACTTGATGTCATCACGACCAACAACCAGCAGGTATTTATCGACCGCGACAGCATCAAGAATGCTGGAAAGTATTTACAAACACAAGAAACGATCTCTCTGCGTTACTATTACCGGCCGGCCATCCGGACCAAACATTTTTTCAGGGTCAGTTTCAACCAGGTAAAAATCGACAGCACCGTACTTGGATTCAATCCCAATTATTTTTTAAACCACCAGCTCTCGGTTACCTATCCGGAAATTTTCTATAGCCTCAATTATAACAACATCGACTATGTGCCCTATCCTACGCACGGATTTCTTTTTGAAACCAGCATCCTGCAACGAGGTTTCTCGGCCAATATGAACATGACCCAGCTGATCGCCCGGTCCAATGAAGCATTTTCCTTTGCACCTAAAATGTATTTCGTCTCCCAGAATTTTGGTGTTTTGCGCCTTCCTTTCCGGCAACCATTTTTTAACCAGTCCTTGCTCGGCTATGGTGACTACTATATGCGGGGATTGGAAAAATATGTCGTCGACGGGGTCGGCCTGTTGCTGGACCGCAATACCGTCATGCGGGAGCTGGTCCATTTCGATGTTCCCTTCCTGCGGGGCACGGCCCATGACCATATCCCTTTCAGGATATTTGTAAAGACCTATGTCGATCTGGGATACGTGACCAATAAATACAATTCACAGAACAGTCTGCAAAATACCATGCTCTATACCTATGGGGCGGGATTTGACGTAGTGACTTTTTATGATTTTGTATTCCGGATTGAGTACAGTGTGAACCAGTTAGGAGAAAAAGGGTTATTTTTTCATATCAGAAACGACTTTTAACCCAGGGTTCTTTAATTTTCCAACATGAAAGTAGCCATATACTCCCGGATCATCGAAGAGTCGGAACGCGGCGAAGTGCAGCAGCTGCTCGATGAACTGCACCGCAGGCGAATACAACCGGTCATCTACTTATCATTTTTTGAACGCATCAGACAGGTATTCCGCTTTCCACCGGATGTCTTGTTCTTTCAAAATTCCGGGGACCTGGATGATTCCATTGATTTTTTGATCAGTCTGGGCGGAGACGGAACCCTGCTGGATACGATTGCCTTTATCCGGGATAAAGACATTCCGGTCATCGGGATTAATTTCGGAAGACTGGGTTTTTTAGCCAGCATCGGAAAGGAACACCTGCTCACGGCTGTGCTGGCCCTGGTCAACCGCACCTATGTGACCGACAAAAGATCCCTGATTCATCTGGATGCCAGCAAGCCCCTTTTTGGTGAAGTGCCTTATGGACTCAATGAGTTCGCCATCCACAAGACCGATACCTCTCCAATGATCAAGATCCACACCTACCTGAACGGAGAATTTCTGAATACCTACTGGGCCGATGGATTGATTGTCTCGACCCCGACGGGTTCCACGGGTTATTCCCTGAGTTGTGGTGGCCCGATCGTCTTTCCAGAATCAGGCAGTTTTGTGATCAATCCCGTGGCACCCCATAACCTGAATGCCCGGCCCATTGTGGTGCCCGATGACAATATTATTTCTTTTGAAGTGGAAGGCCGGGCTGAAAATTTTCTTTGTGCACTGGATTCCCGCAAAGAAATTGTAGATAAAAATGTGCAACTTGCCGTTCGCCGGGAGAAATTTGATATCTCCCTGGTAAGGCTAAACGAAAATAATTTTCTCCAGACCCTGCGCAATAAATTGTCCTGGGGGCTGGATCAGCGGAATTAACATTTCAATAATAAGAAAAACACAAAAGGTTCGTTAGGCAGGGACCGGTTAGCGGATGGACTTGGATTATTTTAATTATTTTCAGGGGTATGAAGAAGTTTTTTCTGGCAGCAGTGGTGGTTTGTTTGTTTTGTTTGCAGTCCGGGGCACAGCCGGATAACAGTTATGTCTACCAGGGAGAATTCGGTGTGGCAGCCGGTGTTTCTCAATACTTTGGAGACCTCAATCCCGATTATCACTTCAATACGCCCAAGGCTGTTTTCGGGCTGTTTTTCAGAAAGCAACTCACCGACTATATCGCCGTGCGTATCCAGGGCCAATTTGCCCAACTGGGATACTCCGATATTTACAATACCCAAAATGCTTTTGACCTGAGGCGAAACCTCAGTTTCAATACCAATGTCTGGATGCTGGGTTTCCAGGGCGATTTTAATTTCCTGAAGTTTATTCCGGGTGATGGCAACCACCGGTCCACACCTTATCTGACTTTTGGGATCGGTATGTTCAGCTTTGACCCCTACGCCTATCTGGGCGGACAAAAATATTATCTCCGGGAACTGGGAACCGAAGGCCAGACCGTAGGATACGATGGGCGCAAACCCTACAGCAATATCGCCATGTACATCCCCCTGGGACTGGGATACAAATACAACCTCAATCCCCGGATGAACATCGGCTTTGAAATTGTCTATAATTTTACCACCACCGACTACCTGGACGATGTGAGTACCACGTATGCGGGCATCGGCAATTTCCCGCCGGCTCCGCCCTCCCCGCCTTCACCGGCCGCCCTGCTTCAGGACCGTTCCTATGAAACGGGTTCACCACCCATCGGGGTAGCTGGTCGCCAGCGCGGCTATTCCAATCAGAACGACAGCTTCATTTTTGCAGAACTCACCTTTTCTTTCAACCTGAGTTCTTATCGTTGTCCTACGGCCAACTGATTTAACCGCTTTGAAACTCAAGCCGCTGTCCCTGGGATGGCCATCCCGGACGTCAGCGTTTTTTATCCAAAACCTGCATCACTTTGTCTGATGGTACATCTTGGTAACATCTGCCCATTTTCACATACCTTCGTGCCCTTCAAAAACCGGCATGGAGCCTTTGAAAGAACAGATAAACCCCGCACGTCTTCCCAAACACATTGCCATCATCATGGATGGAAATGGAAGGTGGGCCAAGGGACAGGGCCAGGACAGACTTTTTGGACACTATCACGGCGTTCAAAGCGTACGCAATGTGACGGAAGCCTGTGCTGAACTGGGGGTGGAGTATTTAACCCTCTATGCTTTTTCTACGGAAAACTGGGAGAGGCCCCCGGATGAAGTCAGTGGTTTGATGGAACTACTGGTGGATACCATCCAAAAAGAGGTACCCACCCTGCATAAAAACAATATCCGCCTGCATGTGATCGGGAAGACCGAAATGCTTCCGGAAAAAACGATTTCGGTACTCGGGGACGCCATCCGGGAAACAGCCTCCAACAGCGGACTGAATCTGATTATGGCCCTGAGTTACAGCAGCCGATGGGAAATGGGAGAGGCAGCCCGGCAGATCGGCCTAGCCGTAAAAGCCGGAAAACTCGATCCCGAAACGATAGACCAGGAATGTTTTCAAAAATATCTCTGTACCCGGAATTTTCCAGACCCTGAACTGATGATCAGGACCAGCGGAGAACACCGGATCAGTAATTTTCTTTTATACCAACTCGCTTATGCTGAATTATTCTTTACGCCCGTACTATGGCCCGATTTCCAAAAAGAAAATCTCTATGAGGCCATCCTGGATTTTCAAACCCGCGAGCGGCGTTTTGGCAAAACCAGCGAACAATTGGGCTGAGGACCCAAATCCTTCAGAATTGCTTGAGAATAAATATGCTGTAGTGCTGATCCAGCCTGGATTTTAACAAACACTTTTAATTAATCCCCTTAATTTGCCGCTCTAAAAAACCCGCCCGGATGTTACGAAGTTTATTGACTGGTGTTTTTTTGCTTACTATCTGCTTATTGAAAATTACGGTTGCTGAGGCGCAGGTTACTGACACCACTCATCCTATTTCTGTAGATCCTGAATTGCTGGCGCTCGAAAATGCGAAAACTCCGAAAGAATTTACCCTTGGCGGTATCAAAATTACCGGTACCAAATACCTCGATGAGTCCCTGCTGATCTCGGTTTCCGGGCTGAGCATCGGAGACAAAATCACAATTCCCGGCAGTGACAATTTCAGCAAGGCCATTACCAAACTGTGGAACCAAAACCTTTTTTCCAACGTGTCCATTTACTATACAAAAATTGTCGGCAACGAAATTTTTGTGGAGATCAACGTAACGGAAAGACCCCGGCTGACCAATTTTATTTTCGAGGGGGCCAGCAAAACCGAGTCCGACGAACTGAAAATCAAAACGGGTTTGATCAAGGGTCGTGTGATCACGGAGAATATGAAACAGATTGCCGAGGAAAATATTAAAAAATACTATGCTGATAAAGGGTACCAGGGCGTGTCGGTGGTCATTACCGAAAAGCGCGATCCCAAAACACCCAATTCCGAAGTGCTGACCTTTGATATCGACAAAGGAACCAAGGTCCGTATCAATCAGATTACGATTTATGGTACCAATGCGATCGCGCCGGACAAACTGAAAAAACAGATGGACGATACCAAGGAAGTAACCAAACTAACCCTGTATCCGCCCAAGGATTCTTCCTCTTACGGAGAAGTGAAACCCGAGACCTTTAAGCAATATGTCGACAGCTGGGGTTTTCTTTCCTATACAGGTACCAAACAATTTTTGGATCCCTATTTCCGGTTTAAGCTGTTCAGTTCGGCAAAATTCAATGAGAAAAAATACGAGGCCGACAAAGAAAAGATCCTGGATTATTACAATTCCATGGGTTACCGCGATGCCGTGATCGTATCCGATACCCTGTTTTACAATTCCAAAAAACAACTCAATATCTCCATCAAGGTGGATGAGGGGAAAAAATATTATTTCGGAAATGTTACCTGGAAAGGAAATACAAAATACCCCGACACCCTGTTGTCCCTGGTTCTGGGCATTCACAAAGGGGATGTATATAATTTAGATATCCTCAATAAGAAACTGGGCAGACAGGTATCTCAGGAAGGGGGCGGCGTGAGTGATCTTTACCTGGATGACGGTTACTTGTTTTTCCATGTCGATCCGGTTGAAACGGCTGTCTACAACGATACCATTGATTTTGAAATCAGGATGGTGGAAGGACCCCAGGCAACGATTAAAAATGTGACGATTGCCGGGAACGAAAAAACGAAGGAATATGTCATCCGAAGGGAACTGCGTACCATACCGGGAGAAAAATTCAGCCGCTCAGATATCATCCGCTCCACCCGCGAAATTGTAAACCTGGGATTTTTCAACCAGGAAAAAGTAGAACCACACATCAACCCCAATCAGGAAGACGGAACGGTGGACATCAACTGGTCGGTGGAAGAGAAATCCTCCGATCAGCTGGAACTTTCTGCCGGATGGGGCGGGGGAATCGGGATTACCGGCACGGTCGGAATTTCCTTTAACAATTTTTCCATCAACAATATCTGGAAGAAATCTTCCTGGGATCCACTGCCGACGGGGGATGGGCAAAAACTCAGTCTGCGCGTACAGGCCAACGGTAAAGCCTACCAGTCTTATAATCTCTCCTTTACCGAACCCTGGCTGGGAGGTAAAAAAAGAAATTCACTCACGGTGAGTCTCTACCGGAGCGCCTTCCGGACGGGGGGCTATAATTATCAAACGGCCAAATACGCTTACAGCGATACGAATTCACTGAAAAATTTTGGGGTCGTCATTGCCCTGGGTAAACAGTTGAAATGGCCGGACGACTATTTTACGCTCACCTATTCTCTGAATTATACCCTTTACGACCTGACGAATTATTCTTTGTTCTCTCCGGATTTCCGCAATGGGTACTCCAACAACCTGAGTTTTAAAGTGGGACTGGGACGCTATTCAGTGGATCAGCCGATCTATCCGCGCAGCGGTTCAAACTTCCTGATCAGCGTCCAGCTGACGCCGCCTTATTCTTTATTTAAATCCGACTATAATCAATCCCAGGACGAATTTACCCTGCCGGAATACACCAAGTTCCGATTGACGAGCCAGTGGTATATCCCCATTGGAAAACCCATGGGTGTCGACAAGAGCCGCCAGTTTGTACTCTATGCAGGTATTAAACTCGGGTATATGGGCCGCTACAACAGCGAACTGAATTTCTCTCCCTTTGAAAGATTTCAGCTGGGGGATGCCGGTCTGACCAATAACTTTGGATTGCTCGGATATGACATTATCTCCCAGCGGGGATATCCGGTGTATCAGAACTCAGATCCACGCATCAATCCAGAGCAACAGACGGCCACCAAGTTTTTTACCATGTTTAACAAGTATACCCTGGAAATGCGTTATCCCTTTGTCACCAATCCGAGCAGCACCATTTACGGAGCGGCATTTTTCGAGGCGGCCAATGGATGGTATGACTATCAGAGTTACAATCCCTTCCGTTTGCGCAGGGACGTCGGGGTAGGTTTGCGTTTCTTCCTGCCGATGTTCGGATTGCTCGGGTTTGACTACGCCATTGGACTGGACAGGATTAACAGTACCGGTAAACTCGGAGACGGTTCCCGCTTTACCTTTATGTTGGGCGTAGAGCCGGAATAGACCGATTTAAATTTTTTTCGATATGAAACAGCTACTACTGGTATTCTTACTCGCGACGGGGATCTGCGCGGCAGCTGACGCTCAGCGTTATGCTGTGGTGGATACTAAATATATACTCGATAAGATGCCCGAGTATAAGTCGGCACAAAAACAGCTGGACCAGATCAGTGCCCAATGGCAAAAAGAAATTGATGATAAACAAGCCGTTTTGGATAAGATGTATAAGGATTTTGAGGGCGAACAAGTAATGCTGAGCGACGATTTGAAGAAAAAAAGGGAGGATGAGTTGTTTAACCATGAAAAGGAAGTTCGGGACCTTCAGCGGAAACGCTTTGGTTTTGAAGGAGATCTCTTCAAAAAGAGACAGGAATTGATCAAACCTGTGCAGGACAAGGTTTATAACGCCATTCAAAAGATCGCCGTCAGCCGCATGTATGACTATATTTTAGATAAAAGTGAAGGAATTACTGTTATCTTTGCCGACCCTAAGCTGGATAAGAGTGAAGATGTTCTTAGAGAACTCGGGGTTAAGTAAATAAATTATAAAAATCAACATTCACAAAAACAAAGAAAACAGTTAGCAATTATGAAAAAAATTGTTGCCATTGTATTAGTAGCATTCACTCTAACACTTACCGCAAACCGGTTACAGGCCCAGGCTACAAAATTTGGTTTCATCAGCCTCAGCGAATTGATCACCTCAATGCCTGAATATAAAAAAGCTGATTCATCCATGCAGGATTATCAACAGGCCCTCAATCAGAATTTTGAAGATATGAAACGTGAATTCAATGAGAAAGACAGTCTTCTTTCTTCAAAGGATACCGCTAAGTATACCAAGGCTCAGATTGAAATCAAAAGAAAACAACTCGGCGAACTGTACCTGAAATTGCAGGGATACCAGCAACAGGCTGGCCAGCTTTATCAGCAAAAACAACAGGACTTGATGGCTCCTATTCAAAGAAAAGCAGCCGATGTGGTTACCACGGTTGCCAAAGAAAATGGATACACGTATGTGTTCCTCAAAGATGCGCTGCTGGTGTCACCACCGGCCGATGATTTGCTTCCCATCGTTAAGAAGAAGTTGGCGCTGAAATAACACCTTCCCATAATTTTTTAAAAGGCCATTCCGCAAAAACCGGGATGGCCTTTTTAATTTTAGTTGATTAAATTTGAATATGCCCTCTTCTCAACCGATTGGAGTTTTTGATTCAGGATATGGCGGACTCACGGTGCTCAAGTCGATCGTGGAAAAACTACCCGGTTACGATTTCATTTATCTCGGTGACAACGCGCGGGCTCCCTATGGCAACCGGTCTTTTGAAACTGTTTACCAGTATACCCGGGAAGCGGTCGAGTGGTTTTTTTCTAAGGGGTGCCCTTTGGTCATCCTGGCCTGCAACACGTCTTCGGCCAAAGCATTGCGCACCATTCAGCAACAGGACCTGGCGGCCTCCGCCACCCCAAACCGGGTGCTGGGAGTAATCCGGCCCACGACCGAAATAGCGGGGCTTCTTTCCAAAACGGGCCAGGTCGGCATTCTGGCTACCCAGGGTACGATCCTCTCGCAATCCTATGTACTGGAAATAAAAAAATTTTTCCCGGAGATAAAAGTTTTTCAGCAGGCCTGCCCGCTTTGGGTTCCGCTGATTGAAAACAACGAGCACCAGGGCGCTGGCGCGGATTATTTTGTAAAAAAATATGTGGATGCCTTACTGGCCCAGTCAGCCCAAATCGACACAGTACTGCTCGGATGTACGCATTATCCTTTGCTGCTGGATAAACTCCGGGCCTATTTTCCTGCCCATATCCAGCTGGTCGCGCAAGGGGAAATCGTAGCCGAAAGCCTGTTGAAATACCTCAAAAACCACCCGGAGATCGATGGACGTTGCAGTAAACACTCGGACCTTTCTTTTTATACCACGGATGATAATATTGACTTTGACCGCCACTCTTCTTACTTTTATAAAAGCGCGATTAGATCGGAAAGAGTATTTTTGTGAAGGCTTCGCCTGTATATGAAACCCTGATTATGAAACCCCGTACGTTTCGATGGCTTCTTGGAATTGTTTTTCTCTCATGGATTGCTTGCAGTAAGGAGCTTAGCCGGGAGAATGGCACTGTCCCCACTTCCGGTGATTTTTATGCCACCCTGGATGGAAAACTATGGAACGCAGACAGCCTGCAACTGGTTTTTGGTTCCAACGGGGGTGTTTCCATCAACGGTCTTAGCCGGACGGGAGATCAGATTTCCATGAACATCAGCAGTTTTGCTGTCGGGACCTATACCCTGAGCTCCAGTTCCACCTCCTATGCATTTTATACCAATATTCTGGCTACCACACCTGCCGGGTATTTGAGTAATACCGGCACCGCCGGAGGAACCGTCATCATCAGTGCGATAGATACCATCAATCACCTGATCAGCGGCAGCTTTTCCTTTACCCTGGTCAATCCCGTGGACAATACTTCCAAGACCATTACTGCAGGGGTATTCGACTACATACCTTACAGCGGTAGCGGGGTCACGGTCGTTACTCCACCCACCGGAGGATCACTCGATACCCTGGAAGCCACGGTTGGCAGCGCTTCATTCAATGCGGCCCTGGTACAGGCTCAGGCAGCCGGTACACAACTGGTCATTGCCGGTGTCTCCAGCGATGGAAAACAAAACCTGGATCTGCTTTTTCCCAGTGCGATCCAACCCGGTACCTACCAGTTGGATTACGGTACGGGCGTTTACGGGGCGGTTTATTATACGGACGTGAGCAATCCCATGATATCCAATGCGAACGGTACCTTAATCATTACTTCAAACAATACCACGACCAAGACGGTGAAGGGAACTTTCAGTTTTGTGGCTTCCACCCTGGACAATTCTCAGTCGTTGAACATCACCAATGGCTATTTTTCTGTTAATTACTGATTAGCCTGGCTTATTGTTGGCAATCAGACCAGAATTATTTAGCTTTGCCGTCCCTTTCAACAAGGTCCCTTGTTTTTCAGCCAAAAATTGAAAGGAAATTCTTTGATTATCAAGGAATAAGAGCTAAAAAAAATACAATGAAACGCACTTTTCAGCCACACACACGCCGCCGTAAAACAGTCCATGGATTTCGCAAACGCATGCAAACTGCCAATGGAAGGAAAGTGCTGGCCAGCCGTCGGGCAAAAGGAAGAAGCAAGCTGACCGTTTCCAGCGAGTCCAGCGGGAAATAAGTGTTCGGCCCGGCTAGAAATAACCCCGATCCGGTGGTTTGATCTAGCAGCCCATACCCAAAACGCCAATCATCGCAGTTGATATAACTTAGAGCCCCGAGTAGGGGCTTTTTACTTTCAGCGACAACATGACCAGCAGCCGACCATTTTCACTGGGGAAGAACCAGCGTCTGAAAAGCCGCAAACAAATTGACGGTCTTTTTGAATCCGGGAAAAAGATTTCCCTTTTTCCCTTTCGGGTATTATACCGTCTGGAACCCCAAGGCAAGGAAATGAAAGCGGGGTTTACGGTATCCTCCAAAATTTTTCCCAGGGCCGTTGACCGCAACCGGATAAAACGGCTGTGCAGGGAAAGCTACCGGCTGCAAAAAAAGTATCTCGAGTCGCTGATCCTTCAAAACAACCGCTTGCTTTATTTGTTTTTTATCTATACCGAGCGGGAAATACTGCCTTATGAAGAAATATCTGCTAAATTAAAACAGGTCTTGGAAAAACTCATCCGGGTCGTTCATGAAAATCATTCTGAAAATACTTAGTTATCCTTTCATCTTTCTGATCCGGATTTATCAGTTGGTTATCTCCCCCTGGATCGGCAACCACTGCCGTTTTACACCCAGCTGTTCGGTTTATACCATCGAAGCCCTTCGGAAATATGGACTTTTCAAGGGAAGCTGGCTGGCCATACGAAGGATCAGCAGCTGTCATCCCTGGGGCCGCCATGGTCACGATCCGGTTAAATAAACCCATCCTAAATCCGCGACTGGCTTATTTTTTGGTCGGATGAATCGTATAAACCGAATCATCCTTCGGGTCATCGACCATACCCTTTACCTCGCCATTTTCATATTTGTACTTACTCATCTCCGTTAGTTTGGCGATGATGATATTTTCTTCCGATAGGTTATAGAATTTATAGGTCTCCGGCACGGCGCCAGCATCGTAGTCATGGGCAATGGAAGTAAAAGGCCCGAATATTTTCGCGTTGATTTTATCGGTGATTTTTGCGATGGTTCCCGGCAGGATGAAATAGTTCTTGGCGGCCGGTGTAATATTGGTTCCCTGTATGAGCATTTTAAGGCTGTCCAGCTGTATTTTCAGTTGTTCCTGTGTAATCCGGTCCTGCTGTTTTTGACCGATGTGCTGCATGCTGCCCACGATGGTATCCTTCTTCAGATTGGCCAGCCAGAGGCCATCGTCTGTTGCCTCCAGGGTATAGTGGCCACTGGGTCCGGTGATATTGAGAACCACGGGGGCCGATCCGCTGAAATCCAATTCTTTCTCGACTTGCGAAATGCCCTCGGTGACGGTTATGTTTTTCTGTGACTCATCCACCTGAATGGGGCTGTTGGCGTAGACTAAAATCTTTTTTTGATGCGAACTGCAGGCGCTTAATAATAACATAACGCCAAGCAGCAACCGAAAGGGATTTTTCATAAACGATTTTTTAAAGGACTAAAAGAAGAATCCCGTCACGTGTGGTATCGCGACGGGATCTGAAGTTAAATGAATTTTACGAAGCTATTTTACAGGGATGCTTCATATCTTTTATTGACTTCCTGCCAGTTCACCACGTTCCAGAATGCGGCCAGGTATTCGGGCCTGCGATTCTGATACTTCAAGTAATAGGCATGTTCCCAGACGTCGACGCCGAGGATGGGTGTACCTTTTACTTCGGCTACATCCATCAAGGGATTGTCCTGGTTGGGGGTGGATGAAATTAAAAGCTTGCCGTCCTGTTCCACCAGCCAGGCCCATCCGCTTCCAAAGCGTCCGGTGGCCGCCGCCGCAAATTTTTCCTTAAACGCATCGAAAGAACCAAAATCCGCATCGATGGATTGGGCCAGTTTTCCTGTGGGTTTACCTCCGGCATTGGGTGCGAGTATCAGCCAGAAAAAACTATGGTTCCAGTGACCGCCGCCGTTGTTGCGGATAGCGGGTGGCAATGTTCCGGCAACAGCGACCAGTTCCTCCAATGATTTATTTTCATTGGGAGTCCCGGCCACCGCTTTATTGAGGTTATCGACATATGCCTGGTGGTGCTTATCGTGATGGATCTGCATTGTCATTGCGTCAATGCTGGGTTCTAGGGCAGCTGGCGCATAAGGAAGTGCAGGTAAGGTAAATGCCATAATTTATTTTTTTTTTGAATTGAATGCCATGCGGCTGAAGGATTACAAAATTACTGCTGAATAGTTGATTACTCCAGAAAAAAAACAGGATTTTAAAAAGATTGATGAAAAAAAAAATATACAAGGACACTGTCCCAAAATTTCTACACTTCAACTGCAGAAAGGTTCTGTACTATCTTTTGGATTTGAAAAATTCTTTCATAAGCAGAATACTCTCCTCGGCCAGGACGCCGTCGGTGACCAGGGTCTTGGGATGAAAAGGTCTGGGAGCAATGCCGATTTGTTCCAGGGATGGACAGGACTCCACATATTTTTTATAGCCATTTTTTACATCGGGTGCCCCGTACACCACTTTCAATATTTTACTCCAGTACAGGGCACCGGCGCACATCAGGCAGGGTTCAACGGTCATGTATATAGTACATTCTGGTAAATATTTTGATCCCAGAAAATTGAAGGCCGAAGTCAGCGCAATCATTTCAGCATGTGCTGTGGGATCATGCAGTCGTTCCACCTGATTGTGGCCCCTTGAAATTATTTTATCTTTTAATGTGATGATGGCTCCCACCGGGACCTCTCCCTGGTCAAAAGCTTTCTTAGCTTCTTTCAAGGCCTGGAGCATGAAATATTCGTCTGTCATAACGTGCTAATAAAAAATAGAAAGTTCCCCTTGTTCAGGGCATTCCATAAATACTGATCAGTTTCAGCAACACGCCGTTGGTCATAGCGAAGCCGTCCTGACCCGCATATTCACCGCCGCCTGCTTCTTTGTTGATATCGACCACATCATATTTTTCCATGAGTTTTCCGGTGTGTTTGTATACCCGGATATTGAGTTGGATCCATCTTTTGGCAGCCAGGGTTGCCAGATTTTTTTGTCCGCACCGGTCCAGCCCCCAGATCATCATCCATTCCAAAGGTGCCCAGCCATTGGGTGCGTCCCATTGCTGGCCGCTTTCATAACGGGTGGTCACAAAGCCGCCAGGTTTTAGAAGTGTCTCTTCCACCACCGCAGAAACCTTTTTCCCGAGCAGGCTGAAATAATCCGGGTTGTCGTTGATAAAACAAAATGGGTAGAGACCTGCCGGTGAGACCAAAGAAAGCTGGGTCTGGGTCTTGAACTGGTAATCTGTAAAAAAAGACAGTGTGTTGTTCCAAAAATATTTTTTGATCAGGGTACTTCTCTGGGCCGCTTTTTCACGAAACAGTTTGGCGCCCGCATCGTCGCCATTGATCTGTTTGGCCTTGGCAAGGGTCCATTCCATATGATACATCAGGCTGTTGAGGTCTACGGGTAAGATGTCGGTGGTCTCAATGGACAGGATTGATTTATTGTCCGCAAACCAACGGGTGCTGAAATCAATACCACTTTCGGCTGCGGCCCGGAGGTGTTTATACATCTCCACTTTATTTCTGCCGGATTTTTCTGTCGTCAGGTAATCCTCCCTCCAGCTTTCCTGCCTCGGTACCAGCGCATCGTCCCAGTAACGGTTGAGCAGGTCCCCGTTTTTTAAACGTACGACGCGGCGAAAGGCTTCTCCTGGTTTAAGTTTATCGGCCCCATCCATCCAGAATTGATATTCTTTTTCCATCTCGGGAAGATAGAGCTGGTAGATGCTGTCACCTTGAATCCCGGCCAGCAATTCCACCATGCAGGAAAAAAACGGAGGTTGTGATCTTCCCAGGTAATAGGTTCGGTTGCCGTTCGGGATGTGCCCGTAAGTATCGATGAGGAAGGCAAAATTGCTGACCATACTGCGGATGATTTTGATCTCCCCGCTTTCTTTCAAGCCCAGCATCGTAAAATAGGAATCCCAGTAATATACTTCCCTGAACCTTCCGCCCGGAACGATATAAGCGTTGGGAAGCGCAAGCAGGGAGCTTCCCTCTATTTCTTTATCCGGATTTCTTTTTAGAACCGTCCATAGTTTTTTGATATGGGTCACCACATCTTCAGAAGTATCCGATTTGTAATTGGCCGTAACCGGCTGGGGGATTTCAAAATTTTCTTCCACAAATTTTTTCAGATCGAATTTGGGTCCCTTCTGCATACCGTAATCGTAGAGGATGTCGGCAGGTTTTCTTTTTGGAATGCAGTCCACAAAAGTTTTTCCGTCCGGAAATATTTTTTGCATTTGCACATCGATAAAAAGATCACCATATATTTTATCCGGGGGGGCTGGTTGCAGATACTGGGCCGGTGCATAAAACCCCCACAACAAAAACGGTAAAAAATAAAGGGGCCGCATCCGGGGGGTTATTTTATTTTAAAGATACGTTTCTTGCCATGAACCTGTATCCGAAAAACCTCTTGGAAGGATCAAGCTTTTTGGTAAACCCCATGCCAAAACTCCCGGTAGACTTAACAAAAAAGTAAATCCCCGCGAAGAGTCGCAGGGATTTTATTGCTTATGACTATTGATTACAAACTTTAATATTTTTTCAGCCTTCCACCCGAAGCGGGCGGGTCCTGGCGGTTTTAATTTTTGTGTTGAACAAGGGATCCAGACAATACCAGAGCGCAAGGATCGATCCATAACTTCCGGCGCGTTCAACCCATTCAACTATTTCAAAATGAGGATAAAATAATTCTGTTCCGATCTTCCAGATTAAAAAACCAAGGAGCAGGGCTCTGACAGGTTTTATCAGGACGGCCAGGGCGGCCATGATTTCAAAAATGCCTGCCAGTATGGAAACATTCACCGGATTGGAAAAACCGAGGGAACTGTATTGCTGGATCAGACCCGGTTTGTGCAAGAGGTTTAACCAACCGTGTCCGGCCAGCAGCAGGCATACCGTAATACGAAGCAGGGTTTTAACCTTCACCCAGGTTTTTTCATCCACGGGCGCCTGGGGATCGATCGCCGAACGCAGCCAAGCGCCAGAAAACTGTATTCCACCACCGAGCAGGAGCAGACACAGCGGGACACCATAATTACCCGCCCGCTCGATGAATTCAGCAAAAGGTTCACCGGAGAGGGGACGGCAAAGCGCGGTCAGGGCACCCCAGATCACGAGCCAACCCAAAATTGCCCGCAACGGTTTGATCAGCAGCAAAAGGCCGAGCAGAATATCTACCGTACCCAGCAAGGGCATGAGGCGATAGGCCGTGATTTTTCCAATACCAAAGATTGCGAAATAGTTGCACCAGATGGCCTTGGTCAAAATACCAAAAATGCCGTGCCCGATGAAACACATGGCCGAAGCGATGCGCAAGGTATAATGTATTTTTATCGTATTTGAGTTCGTCATGCTCCTCAGAAATTTTTTTTAAAGACCCTCCGAAGAATCGGAGGGTCTGAATTGCTTAAACCAAAAAATTCTTAATTGGCCCCATCATGTTGCGCCCGCAGAACCCCATAGTTTCCGACCTGGCCGCCGACGGTTAAGCCAACTTCACAATCAGTTCTGTAATGTATACCGCCTACCAAACGACTTTGCGCCGCTTCCGCAGCCATGGCGCTGTATTTGGAAGCATTGGCAGGCAGCAAGTAACCTAATATCGTGGCAGCCGATCCGCTGAAAACGGAATGGCCCGAAACATAGGCCGGGAAATTGGGTACCCCGGTTAATGTTTTGATCGATGGATCCACCTGGGAAGGCCTTGGATTGAAATAATGATATTTGATATCCCAGCATACGACGGCTGCATCCATCAGCGTCAGATTCAGGAGTGCCATATTGCGGGCCCAGCGGACTTCCGAATATTGCTGACTAATAAAATCTTCGGCAGCAATGGCATTCCAGTGGCCGGGTGGCGTGTAGGTACCCACGCCATCAGCCCATTTGGTGACGATCTCTTCATTGGCGCGGCTGGGGCTTTTCAGGAAACTACTGACCTCGGCTACATCCTTGTTCATCTGGTCAGAACCTACGGCAGGAGGAGGGGGCGGGCGCAGGCTGACGACAGTCGCCGAATCCATCAGGAAGGTTTTCACCTTATAGAAAAGGGGCAACATCGGAGGACGTTTGGGAGTTTCTAGGCTAATCCATGGAGTCAGTCCCTGATCGGTACAGACGGTTACAAAATTTGACCAGTCGGCAGGTGTACCAACGGCTTTTCCTGCATTGTCTCCCCGGGCCCGGGCGATAAAAAGTTCAGCTACCTGACGACCGAGCGCTTCACCGGCCGTGATGTCGGCCCGGGTGGCGGCCCCGCTTGTGATCGTGGCCTGTTCCTGTTCAATGGCTTTTTGCTGTATGCTGGCGATTTCATCCGGGAAAAGCAATTTCATCATCTCAGCCGTTACTCCGGCCAGTACGGCCGCTTCTGAAGGATAGGACGGCAGTTTTGTTTTGTTGATGAAGATGGCGGATATGGTCGAATCGAATGCATAGGGAGCAGCGCGTTTATATTTCATTTTATAGTACCAGCAGGCTACGAGCGCATCGTATTGAGCCGCGCTGATATAAGCGTAAGCCCGTGCAGCATAAGGCGGATTGGAAAAGGGGAAAAGAGGATAAGAAAGGGGATTGGTTGAACTGGGAATGGGATAGGAGCTGTCGGTATTGTTAACTGGCGGTAGGTTGTATTTGGCTACCAGCCCGCGCATGATCTCATTCCACCGGAGCACACCGCCTGCTGCCCAGTACCGGACGCTCGCAGCCTGGCCACTGGTCATATTCTGTTGCAGGGATTTTATTTCGTAAAGATCCGCGGCATAAAGCGGTGAACTGGTCGCAACGGGAGCAGCCACCGCAAAACTATCGGGTCTGGAAAGCAGTACGGGTAACCAGGTACCGGCAGTCGTATCGTTGTTGTCCACCAAAAGTGCTGGCAGATTGGTCGTCCGATTACTGATTTCTTTTTGGCAACCACTCAGTAGAACGATTCCTCCCATCAAAGCCGCCACATAAACAAGTATCTTTTTCATTTCAATGATTTTTTATCGATTTTATAAACTGACTATATAAAAGAGGCCACCGGTGTACATCTGGGACTTACCCATATTTTTTCCGGCAACCGTAAAATCGGCACCGCCAATCACTTCGAGGTTCGGAATAAAAGGAAGGAAATATTTTACATGGGCTCCCACGGATGTCATATTCATCTGGTTACCCGGAAATGGAAAATCGTTCGTGCGGATATCGGTTCCGCCGAAAGTGTACATATTGTAGACCTGGGCCTGTACGGTCAGGTTGGTTTTGCGGATGCCTACAAAAAAATTGCTGTAGAGCTGATTGGGCATGTATACCTGATTGGTATAATGGATACCGTCCGCATAGTAGGAGGTGGCATCGATGGTAACATTGCTGCGAAAAACATAGGCGCTGGAGAGGGTGGTAAAGAAAATACCTTTTTGGTAATCCAGGGTGAGTCTTCCCGAAAGGTTGGTACTACCCAGTCCGATGGACATGGGCAGAAAATCATTTTCATACTTCGACAGGGGTGTCGTCAGTCCTACCAGACCAATGATCGACAGCTTCCCCTTGCCGATTTTGGTGGAATAAAATTCATATTTGACATCCACGTCGATATCCTGAAATCCTTGGAGTCCGTGAAGGGTGCCCTGCGAAGCCTGGGTCCAAACATAAGGCACATTTACCAGCACATTGAGTTTATCGGTAATGCCATAGTTGGTCATGAGCATTACAGACTGGGTTGTGACGGTTCCCATATTTGGGTTGGATCTCAACTTGGCTCCCTCCCAATACTGATTCCAGCTGGAATGCATATACGTTAATCCGTTACACCATTGTTTCTTGTTCATCATAATGGCGTCATCTACGGTCTGGGCCTTTGCCGTGGAATACACGAAACTCAGCACCAGGGCAGTAGTCAGGTGAAAGACGGTTCTCTTGTTCATTTGGGCAGTCATTGAAAGTTTTGAAAATAAAATGCAGGATAGGTTAATGGTTACTGATGCTCGATGGTCAAACAGTGCGGCCGCTCATTTTTCGTTGCGATCGGTAGGAAATTCTACGGATAGCAAAAAGAAACAAATGGAAGATGAGCGCATGCTTGAATAAATCGGTTAAAAATAAAAAGGCTGTCAGGCCCTTTAGGAGGGCGTAATATGATCGTTTTTCAGAAACGACTAAGCCTGATCTGGGGGCTGACCGGCGCCGGAAAGGTATACAACCGGAATCTGCAGCAGATAATGGTCCCTGACCTTGATGGACGAGGAAGCCTGAGAGGAAATCGAATAAGAATTTAAGTTGGAAAAGTATTCGGCAGAAAATCCTTTAAAAGAATTGGAATGCTGGTCGGATTTTTTGGACTGACCCGGATGTTGCAGGTCGTTGACCAGTTTAAAAAATTCGTTGCTTGCAGACTTCAGCCGGGTGGCGGTTTGGTTGGGAATACAAAGCAATTCAAGAGAACCTTCATTGAAGCGCCGTTTTACATAATGGTACTCCACCCCCTGGATTTCAATTTTACCGTCGATCGGCTGAAATTCTTTTGAATTAACATAAGAGGATACGTGCAGGGCAGGCACTTTTACCAAGACCAGGTCGGTAGCTGAATAATTCTCGCGTTGAATATTTGCGGTGAGGGTTTGATCCGCACTGACCTGAAGAACAGCGGTATACAACTGATATCCTACCCAGTTAAATACCAGTAGGCCCAATAATCCTATGGCAGCAATTTTCTTCACAGCGCTGGCAATTTACTATTTTTTATGGAACAGAATAATTTTTCTTGGCGGGACCTACCCCGGTGATGGTCAGTTTTTTCCATCCGGATGGCAGACTGGAGGGAACCTGTACAATGCCAGTGGAGGTAATATCCAGCCCCCCAAATCCCATGAGGACCGCCTGTAGAATTCCTCCGGCGCCGGTTGCGAAATAAGGGTTGGTACCGCCCTTGGTTTCCGCTATCACCCGGAAAGGTGGATTGAGGTTGGGCATATAGGCGTCCTTAAAAAAATGAAAAGCCGTATCGCCTTGACCAAGCCGGGCATAGAGTAAGGCAAAGATGGCCTGTGTCATGGCAGGGGTTCCCTGGTTGGGTACCCGAGACTGATAATAGACCAGGTCTTTTTTTATCTGTCCGGGATCGGTGATCAGTTTCAGAGGATAAGCCAGCAAGTTGACATCCGCTTGTTTGATGCCTTCTCCTTTGTATTGTGCATGTTCCTGGGTAAGGCCGTTGAACTGAAGGATGGGAATGTTTTCAGCCACCAGTGCCCAGTCGGGATCTGGTGAAATGCCCAGCAGTGTCGCGGCTTCCGTGGCATGCTGGAGCAGTACTTTGGCCGCCCCATTGGTAAATGCATTGTTGTCTACGTTTTCTGCCCATTCATCGGCTGCCACCACATTCATGATATCATAATGTCCGGGACCGTTTCTTTCTACCCGGGAAGCCCAGAAATCGGCCGTTGCGGAAATAATGGGCCAGCCCTTTTCCCGGAGCCAGTTTTTATCCTGGGTCACGCAGTAATAATTCCAGGCAGCTAGCCCGACACAGGCAGTGATGTGGTGTTCAAAGGGTCCCGAAAGCGCCCATACCGGTGTTTCTTCCACGCCCGATGCCGCGCTTTCCCAGGGAAACATGGCGCCTTTATATCCATGTGAAAATGCATTTTTCCGTGCCGCATCCAGGCGCTCGTACCGGTACTCGATCATCGACTTTGCCAATTCAGGATGCATGACCAGGATGGCGGGAAACATCCACAGGTCAGCGTCCCAGAAAACATGCCCGTTGTACCCCAATCCACTCAGACCCATCGGGGAAAGGCTAAAAGAAGTGCCTTCCCGCGTAAAAGAATACAAATGATAAAGCATGCTGTGGATATCCTGCTGGGACTGCTCATCGCCGCTGACCTGGATATCGGATTTCCAGAGATCGGCCCAGGCTTTTTCATGAAAAGAGATCAGGCGGTCGGTTCCCTGTAATTTGGCAAAAATGGTCAGGCGCTCGGCTTCGTTGAGCGGATCATCGTGGTGGGCTGAGGTAATCGAAGATCCGGCAATGGCGAAACGATAGGTTTCTCCGGCTTTGATCTTATGAGAGAATTTCAGCAGGTGCATATTGTTGTCCCACATTTCATGAATCAGCCGCGGCTCCTGACCATGGGGTTCGTTAAAAATAAAAGTATTCGAAGCGCACATGAGCAGTTTCCCGGTCGGACTTTTGGCCGTGGAAGTGAGCAGAGAGATGACCACATGCGGCCGGTCGATCTCATTGTAATAATTCTGCACATCCCGCAAAGCGTCGGGGGCCTCCATCACACTGGCTGGTAAAATTTCAATGTCTTTTTTTGCCTGGACAGTGATGTCCATCAGGACCGTATAGGGCAGCTGGCGAAGGGCATAATAGGTATAGGTGATCGTTGCTTTATCGCGAAAGTCAAAGGATGTCGTAAAACTCGCCCGCTGCATGTTGAGGCTTTGTTTGAGCGAGCGGATATTTTCCGATTTAATTTCCTCTCCATCGACACTGAAATGCATGTTGAGCAGGTTAAAACTTTTCAGAAAATTGCTCACCCTGCCGCGTCCATACAGATCATAGGCACCGGCCAGCACGACGTCTTTTACCTGAAAGGGTTGGGAAGAGGAAACGATGCCGATCATGCCGTTGGCAACGGTGACTCCGTAGTAGTTGGGAGGAAAGGGGGCTTCTGCCGAGATGACCCAGGGATCTACCCGGGTTGATTTTTGTGCCATGAGGGAAGGTGCCACCAGAAAAGCAAAAAACAGCATGGAAAGGGAAAGCAATCTTGACTTCATCATGAGAAGGTAATAATATTTATTTTTCAAATCCGGTACAGGTTCCGGGCATTTTCACCGAAGAATTTTTCACGGTCTTCCTGCAAAACTTTCTCCAGATATTTTTCTAGCAGGCTCTTCCACTGGACATACATGCCGGCTACCAGGATGAGTGGCCAGTCACTGGCAAACAGAAGGCGCTCCATTCCAAAAGCATCTAAAAGGATGTCGAGGTAAGGATAGAGGTCGGCTGGTTTCCAGGATTTGGGATCCAGGCCGCCAGACAACAGTCCGCAAACCTTGCAATGGATTTGGGGATGACTGGCCAAAAGACGGACGTCCTGCTCCCATTTTTTTTCCGGCGCCCCTTGCGTCGCGGGGTTTCCGGCGTTCTCCAGCACAAAGATTTGTTCAGGATTTGCCTCCATGAAACGGGCTCCGGCACGGGGATCGCTCTGCGGGCGAAAATCCAGTTCCAGGGTATAGCCATATTCTTTGAGCCATTCCATGACAGGTGGAGTGGGCCAGCTATTTTCATCTACCTGGATCCGGAAGCCTTTTATCGTCCCATACTGGTGCAACTCTTTTATTTTTTCGATGGACTGGGGACCGTGAAGGTCGGTCCATCCAATGACCCCTTTGATCAGCTGATGTGTTTTGGTGAGCTCGGATAAAAAGCGGGTCTCCACTTCTTCGTTTACGAAGGCGACAGCCATACAGCCTCCAATACCGTTGCGATCCAGGGTTGGCGAGAGTTGTTCGGGAAGATAATGCTGCTGGAGTATTTTGTTGTTCTTAATCCCTTGCGGGGCGCTCGACTTTTCATACTTCCAGAAATGAACCGCCGCATCAATTTTCATATGAGATCATTCTGTTTCAAAGCTAAGGAGGAAGCCCGAGAAATCCGGTGAAGGAAGCGCATGAAATAAACCTAATTTCGCGGGTCAATTCAATAAGATGGATGAATCGCCGTCAGATAAAAATTCCCTTTTCCCGGAAGCCGACATCCGTTTTGCTTCCTTTGGCAGCCGTTTGGGAGCCTCTCTGCTGGATGGCCTGATCAATCTTGCGATTATTTTGCCGGTTACCTATTATAATATCCTAATCTGGAAAATTCCTTACCTGTTTGTCATCACCTCCCTGGCGCAGATTGCGTATAAGCCCTTTTTGGAGTACCGCTATGGCGCCACCCTGGGGAAGATGGCGGTGGGCATCGAAGTGCTCGGTCACCAGTTTCAACGGGTTAGTTTCAACGAAGAGATGAAAAGAGTGAGTTTTTATATCGTACCCTCTTTTATTCAGTTCATCCTCACGGTACGCATTTATTTTTCTCCAGCCTTTGTAAGCGCAAAAAACTATACCGAGTTCAATCAGTTGCTCGTCGATGCCAATCCCTCTACCCTCTTGCTAAGTGGCCTGGTGGTCATGATTGTGATTGCAGATTGTATCACCTTCTTTCTCAACAACCAGGGAAGGTCTTTGCACGATTTATATGCCGATACCTATGTCGTAGAAAAGATGGGGCGCTGAAAGGCTATAACTCAAGTTGTCAAAGGACTCATGTTTTGAGATAATTTCGCCAATCAATCTTAATATTGCTGGCAAATGGTGTAATAGAGGTTCTCCCAATTGCCATAACATAACTTTCTCATGTATAAAAAAATAATCAGCATTATTCTATTGACAGCAACTGTATTCCTCCATGGAGCGAAGGGTCAGCAAGCTCACACTTCGTTGCCGCAGTTGTTAATACGTCTGGACGATATCGGGATGAGCCATTCAGTAAATATGGCTGTTGAAAAACTCGCTAAAACAGGTATTCCATTTTCTGCATCCGTACAGTTTGCTTGTCCCTGGTATCAGGAAGCAGTGGCCATCCTTAAGAAATATCCCAATGTAAGTATCGGAGTTCATCTTACGCTGACATCCGAATGGCGCGGATATCGTTGGGGTCCAATAACTGGCAGGACAGCCGTACCGAGTCTGGTTGATTCCATTGGCTACTTTTATCAGTCAACAACAGCATTTGAAAACAGCGGATATAAAATAGACGAAGTAGAAAAAGAACTTTCTGCACAGATCGAGCGCGCGCTGGCATCCGGCTTAAACATCAGTTATATAGATCCTCATATGGGAGTTGCACTATCAACCCCTGAACTGCGCGCATTGACGGAGAAACTTGCGCACAAATACAAGCTTGGCATTTCTCCCCTCAGCAATGTCTCTTATTTTGGAGAAACTTATATGGAAATGTGGGGTGAACCGGTGAAAACAAAAAAGTCTGCTTTTCTCCATTATGTAACTCACCTGGATCCAAAGAAACCCAACCTCGTTGTCATCCACACAGCAACACCAGGTCCGGAAATGGATGCCTTATACGATATGAACGCCAGCGAGATGAATTCACCGGAAGGCAAACCGCTTTCCAGCTTGCACCGCCAAACAGAACTGAATATGCTGCTTTCTCCCGAATTTATGGATCTGATTGGAAAGAAGTTTACACTGATCAATTATAAAGAACTGCTTGCCACAAAAGATATTAGTATTCTGATGCCCGTGAAAGTGGAGATGAATCAGTAACAGATCGTCTGGCTTTAAATAGATGCATGAAGACCTATCCGCTTTTTGTTCGACCTGTCGTGCCTACCGTGAAAACCCACCGCCAAAAATACTATTCCATATGAAGAAGATATCATGGATGACACTGGCTTATCTATTGTTTTTGTCCTGCAAGTCTAAACCCGTCAATCTTTCGGATCAGTTAAAAACCAACCTCATCACCCGTTTAGAGAAAATTGATTCTACCGTCCTGCTCGATTCATTTAGAATTCTCAGGATTGATACAATCGATAAGAGACTGGAACGCGTTATTGATGATTCCATTTATATGAGGGAATTTGCCCGGGTGCAAGGTCAATACATCAACGCCCTGGCAAAAGGTGTAAGGCCGGACAGCATCGAATATTATAAGGGAGAAGCCGACTATATGGTGACGCAAATGGATTCCCTGAAAAGAGAAATATCGCAAGCTGATACCACGAAGAAATTGGGACTGGCGATAGTTTGTAAAACTCAAGTGAGCAGACATGGCGGAGGGCAGGAACTGATACTCTATTACTTCTTAGATTTTAGTGGAAAAATCTGGGATTCAGAGTTGGTAGACTCTTCCATCGCTACAGCTTCCCGGAGGCTTGACTAGGACTTCAAATATCACCGAGGGGTATCCAAATCGATAAAGGGAAGGGCCAATTTTAAGTGATGGGAAATGTACATATTCAATTGACCCCTTAAAAAAGAAAAAATGATAAAGATCGTGTTTTTAAGAAGGTCCAAAACGCTGACTCAGATTTTAGTAATTTGTATCATGGCCTTGTTTTCATTCGGTAGCGCGCAGGGACAACAAAAAGACCTGGTTGTCCGGATAGCAAAACTTACCATTGATTCAGCTCAGTTAAATGCCTATCAGGCAGCACTAAAGGAACATGCCGAAACAGCTGTCCGTGTGGAGCCTGGAGTATTAAACCTCTATGCCGTATATGAAAAAGACCATCCCACCCGTGTAATGGTTTTTGAGATATACGCCAATCAGGAGGCTTACCTAGCGCACTTACAAAGTCCTCATTTTCTAAAATACAAGAGCGAGACTAAGGACATGGTCCAATCGCTCGAACTCATTGAGACGGTACCCATAGCCCTGGAGACAAAATATAAAAAATCGAATTAGTCAAATCAGAATGAATTTCTTAATGGACTTAGAAATACCCCGATTAAGCTGAAAAAGAAGAAATGAAAAAATTGACAATATTTTTAATTGTTGCCGGTGTTTTGCTCATTATAACTGGTCTGCTTTGGATTGCCTTTTGTTATTCGATAAGTGATCCTGAAATAGAAGGTGAATCGGCAAGAACTCCGTTGAGTTCATATTTGTTGTCACTTGTTCCAATAACATTGGGTGTTTTATTCCTTATTATTTCTAATAAAGTCGAGAAGAAAATTTCAGAGTGACACACTATATTAAAATATTCCCTATTAAGCCCAAAAAGGAAATAATTGGATAAGAATATACTCTTCGGAATCCTGTGTTTTATAATGTCTATTGTAATCTTTGCAAACCAACTTATCTGGAAAAATAATGAGGTTATTAAGGGCATCAAAAACAGTTACCTCAAATGGTTTTGGGGAATTGCCTTTGCAATCGGTGGCTTATTTATATTAATTAAGAGACCATACTAGGTGATTCTCTCTATTGGATCGTATTGGATTATAGGTTTACCTTTTGTACCCTAAATTTTAAACCTATGCCATATTTTATTACAAGGGTGGAATTACACGCAGCCCAGAAAGATGATTATGAAAAACTTCATGCCGAAATGGCGAAAGAGAAGTTCTCAAGGACTATTACGGCAAGCGGGGGAACTATCTATGACCTACCTACTGCATCTTATTGTAAAATTGGGGAATTCACGACAACTCAAGTGTTAGATAGCGCTAAAAAGGCAGCCACTTTAGTAGGTAAGAGCTACGAAGTTTTAGTAACTCAAGCAGCAGTTATTGGTAGTACGAATGCAATTACGTGGTATAACCTGCGTGAACATAAGTAGCTAACAATGGTCATAGCCGTAGTCTATTGACCAATCCTTTCTATCGCAGTAGCAAAGCTCTCTTATAAAGAGGCGATAGTACAACTTTTTGAAAAATCTAATCATTTGTATCTACAATCAGGGATCCCAAGAACGGGAACGCTACCATTCTCCTTGTCCCTTATTGGTAGTTGATGCCTAGGGCCAATACTAACAGTCATTAGTTTTTTAAGCTAAATTTGGGGACTTAGTCTTGTTTATGCTTCATCCCAATCAGCGACTTCGGATCGTAACGGCGACCTCTCTATTCGAC
>JABDAN010000023.1 GCA_013289175.1 Bacteroidota bacterium | reverse complement strand
AAATCGAAAAAGATTAGATAAAAAGTGCAGATCTTATAGCCAAACATATTATTCGGTTTTTTACCGAACTTTCGCAGATAATCACAAATTAAAAGCCGAAATATCTAAATTGAATCAAAACATTATGACTTTCCAGAGTAACGATTTTTAGACTCCCGTAGTCACAATACTAAATGAAAAAACTATGTTCAAAAATTACTTAAAAGTTGCACTTCGCAATTTATGGAAGAACAAAGCTTTTTCCGCGATCAATATTGCCGGACTCTCGGTCGGACTCGCTGTTTGTCTTTTGATCATACTTTATGTAAAAGATGAATTGAGTTATGATAAATACAACGTGCAATCGGAAAACATTTATCGTATAGACGCCGATATCTCATTTAATGGAACACAATTTATTTCAGCTGCTAGCCCAGCACCGGTGGCGCCCACTCTGATGAAAGATTATCCCCAGGTTGTTCAGTTCGTCCGCCTAAGGAACTTCGGTGATATATTAGTCAAAAAAGACAATCAGAACATTCAAAATCACAATGCAGTTTTTGCTGATTCCACTTTCTTCCAAGTATTTTCAATTCCCATGATTGCCGGCAACCGGTTGACCGCTTTGAACGAACCCAATTCAATTGTAATTGACGAAACGACGGCCAAAAAGTATTTTAACACTACGGAAGTTTTAGGCAAAACATTATATGTTGACAATTCTATAAACTGCAAAATAACCGGCGTTATTAAGGACATTCCGCGACAGTCCAATTTTCATTTTAGTTTTATAAGGCCAATGCATGATACCTACCATGATGATCAGGATGATTGGCTAAGCAACAACTATGCATCATTTGTTTTAGTAAGACCAGGGGTGACAAAAGCATCTCTGCAGAATGCAGTGAACGGAATTATCAACAAATATCTTGTAAAGCAACTCGATCAGTTCTTACACATGAACGCAAAGGACCTAAAAAACAGCAACAATCATTTCATATATCCGGTAATGCCACTAACAGATATTCATCTTTATTCGAACAAGTCTTACGAGTTCGAACCCAATGGGAATATTTCTTATGTATATATATTTTCCATCATTGCCATTTTCATTTTATTAATCGCCTGCGTTAATTTTATGAATCTGTCAACCGCCCGATCTTCCAACCGTGCTAAGGAAGTGGGTATAAGAAAAGTAGCTGGATCTTTAAGGTCTGATCTTATCACTCAATTTTTAACAGAATCCGTTTTAACGAGTTTTTTTTCATTGGTACTGGCCATTGGAATTGCGGCGTTGTTATTACCGTTATTTAACCAGCTCGCCGGAAAGCAGATGAGTGTTTTGACGCTGTTTTCAACATGGCTGCTACCCGTACTTATCGCATTGATAATAGTCGTGGGTTGCATTGCAGGAAGTTATCCCGCCTTCTATCTTTCATCTTTTCAACCGGCGCAGGTCCTGAAAGGCAATATTGCAAAGGGTTTTAAAAGCAGTTGGTTGAGAAGCGGACTGGTCGTTTTCCAGTTTTTTATCTCCATTTCCTTGATCATCGGCACCATAGTTATTTATAACCAGCTTTCCTACATTCAGAGTAGGGAAATTGGCTATAGCCGGGATCAGGTACTGATCATTAACAACACCTATGCCCTCGATAAAAAAATCAAATCCTTCAGACAAGATATGTTGAAAATATCCGGCGTACAAGGCGCCACCATTGCAGGATCACTTCCTACTGAGACCGGTTATAGTCAAAACGGTTGGTTCAAAGATCCGACGCTGGATGCCAAACAAGTGAATATTATGACAGATTTCAACGCCGATCAGAACTATATCCCAACATTGAAAATGCAGATAACCGCAGGCAGAAATTTTTCAAAAGATTTTCCTACCGATTCATCTGCAGTAATCGTAAACGAGACGGCGGCAAAGTTGCTCGGATTCAAAAATCCATTAAATGAGACATTATACCGTCCCTCAGGCTATGCAAGCAATGGAGGCTTCTCATCGAAGCCATTTCATATAATCGGTGTGGTGAAAGATTTCAATTTCAACTCGATGCACGACAAGGTGGGTCCGTTGATTATTGAATTAAGCGAAAATTACGGAAGGATCGCCATGCGCATCAATACCAAGAATATTCCTGCATTGATCAGCGAAGTGGAGAACAAATGGAACAGTATGGGTCCGGGCCAGCCATTCAGCTATTCATTTCTAGATGCCGATTTTAATAAAATTTACGACGCGGAACAGCGAACAGGTAAATTATTTATCACATTTGCAATCTTTGCCATTTTTATCGCCTGCCTCGGTTTATTTGGACTGGTTACCTATGCAGCCGAACAACGCATTAAGGAAATCGGCGTAAGAAAAGTTCTTGGAGCCAGCGTCGGGGAACTTGTGGCCATGATCTCAAAAGATTTTATAAAACTGGTGCTGATCGCATCTTTGATTGCATTTCCCATTGCTTGGTGGATGATGAACAAGTGGTTGCAAAGTTTTGCTTACCGGATTAATATTAGTTGGATTGTATTTGCGGTCTCCGGATTGTTAACCATTGCAATCGCGCTGATTACAGTGAGTTTCCAGGCCATTAAAGCAGCCATAGCAAACCCGGTCAAGAGTTTGAGAACGGAATAGCAGGTAGAGGGGGAGTTCTCAATCAACAAGATCAAAATAAAATAAAAGGATTTACTATTGAAAGTTCGAAATTCTCAAAAGACAAGAGATATATCAGCGCTGCCAATGATTCTTTCAATCATTTCTAGATTGAAAAGACAATTAATTATTGTATTTTCTCTTTCGATAATCGCCTTCTCATTTTGCAAGCCAGAGAAGCAGGACAAATTTGTATTTGAAAAAATTATTTTCCATTCAAGTCGATGTTTTGGCACCTGTCCTCGGATCGACCTTGAAATCGACAGTAACCAGAACGTTTATGTCAGTAGAGAATTTTTCAAAACCAAGGGCGAAACTGAGATTGAATACAGCGGTCAATTTCGTGGATCACTGGAACACAATGACTATAAAAAATTAATCACTTTATTGGGAGCTGCAAATCTACACAATCTGAATTTCCCAAATGTGACTTGTTGTGACGCACCGATTATTACTATTATTGTTTACTTCAATGGTCAACGTAAATATTTCAAGTCAATGACGCCACCCAATGACGCACAAGAATTAGTTACGTTCTTGAAAACAATTGGGACTGACAAATCTTATAATATAACTTGCATTCTAAAGTCCCTGGAGGAATAAAAATTGTCGAAATTTGGGTATTGAGACTTAAAACTGAATCTTTTTCATGGCGAATTTCATTCGGATTAATTTCGAATCCAAAATATATTAGAATTTATTTGCCAACTGTCAAAAATTACCAAAAAAATGAACTATTCTCATGGTATGAACCGTCTCGATGACGATTTCAATAAAGAAAGCTCCAAAACAGATTCGGCTGGAAGAAATTCAGGGGAAAATACTGTGAACCATTATCAACTCACCTTTAATAATTATTTATGAAATCGGCAGCAATGAGAGTGGCTATCTTTTCCCTATTTCTTTTCACTTCCTGTATTAGTAATAAAAAATTCGAACAAGCACAAAATGCAGCCCGCTTGGTACGCGATTCACTCATGAGCGTGAATTCAACTTTGCAGTCATCATTAAATACCTGTAAAGATTCAACGACGGCAAAAGATAAGATGATATCCAACTTGCAAACACAAAATGCGCTGCTTAAAGAAAATAATACCCAGGCCCTAACACAACTTCAGAATCTTTCTGTTATCACCAGCACACAGGCAGAAAGCATAAAAAAATCGATGGAAAACATTGGTGTAAAGGATATGTATATTATGGATTTGCAGCGGGAAATGGCCAAAAAAGATTCGCTAAATATGGCTCTCGTGATGAATTTAAAAGGCGCTATTGGAAATATGGCAGATGAAGATATCAATATAAAAGTGGACAAAGGAGTTGTATTCATTGATATATCTGATAAACTTCTATTTAAGAGCGGTAGTTACGATATCACGCAGCGGGCCAAAGAGGTACTAGGAAAAGTGGCCACGGTATTAAAAAATCAGCCTGATCTGGAATTCATGGTCGAAGGGCATACAGACAGCATCCCCTATAAAAGACCTCCTCTTCTTGACAATTGGGACCTTAGCGTAAAACGGGCAACCGCTGTGGTGCGGGTTCTCCAAAATGAATACGGATTATCGCCCTATCATATAACTGCAGCCGGACGCAGCGAATATCAACCTGTCGCAACAAATGCTACTGCGGAAGGTCGCGCGCTAAACCGGCGTACGCGTATCGTCATTTTACCTCAACTTGATCAGTTTTTTAAGTTGCTTGAAACAAAATAAAAAACTATAAATAGGTGAGTGCTAAATGATCGTTGTATCCGAGGCGATAAAACTTGTAATTTAATTTCAGATACTAGTTACGGTCAAAGTTTTAGATACCAGGTGTCTATTGAACTAATATTTTCCTGATTTGGTCGGTTCCATTGTCCACAACATATAGCGCACCAGTAGCATCGATCGCTATACCCAACGGATATGCCAAACTCGCAAACGCCCCCACTCCATCAGTTGAAACCTGGTTACCGCTACCAGCAAGTGTAGAAACTGTTCCATCGGAAGATATCATTCGAATTGTTCCGTTTCCTTGGTCGGTCACATAAAAATTACCCTGATGATCTGAAACAATACAAATTGGTTGATTGAATCTGGCTGAATCTACCGGACCGTCCTTTGTACCAGGTATCCCACTCCCTGCAAAAGTGGTCACAACCCCAGTTTGCGTCACTTTTCGGATCTTGCTGGCTCCTGTCTCAACTACATAAATATTTCCTGTAGCATCAACTCCAATTCCGCATGGGCCATTAAAACTGGCCGCCGTTCCTGTTCCATCTATAGATGCTGCAACGCCACTACCGGCCAGCGTGGTTACATGTCCATCAGAAGTAATTTTTCTCACTGTATTGTTCGCACCGTCAATCACGAAAATATTATCATTCTGATCAATGGTAATCCCTAACGGAGAATGGAACCTGGCATTTGTACCGAAGCCATCTGCAGTACCTGTAGCTCCGTATGTATCACCAGCAAATGTGCTAACAAACCCACTGGCTGAAATTTCTCTGATATTGTTAAAACCGAAATCAGTAACAAAAATATTTCCATGACTATCCATCGCAATACCAAATGGGGATCCGAAAGTAGCAGTATCCAATGAACCGTTCTTGTTTCCAAAACTGGATGTGCCGGTGAATGTTGTAACGATTCCGGTTGACGACACCTTTCTAATTCTACTATTAAACGCATCCGCCACAAAGTAGTTTCCCAAGCCGTCCCCCACAATTCCCCAGGCCCCATGGAATTTGGCCGCACTTCCAGTCCCATCACTAAAACCAGGGATTGAGCCTGCGAGCGTTGAAACCGTCAAGGACCTAATTTGCAGGTTATTGGCAGAAGTCGCAGATTGGCCGTTTACGACAACCGTAATTCCGCCTGAAGTAGCCCCTATTGGAACCGTCACGACCAATGCGGTATCGGATGCAGAAACCAGCACTCCACCTGCTGTTCCGTTGAATGATACTTTTATCTTACTCATGTCCGTACCAAAACCTTTCCCGGTAACAATCACTGGATAACCGATTCCAACCAGTGAAGGTAAAAATCCAGATACCGAAGGGCTAGTCAATGTAATTGTATTATGAGCTACACCGGTTTGGCCGTTGACGGTAACTGAAATGCTTCCTCCGCTTATCCCAGACGGGATAACCACAGTCAATGAAGTTGTAGTAGCCGCAATAACTTCTGCCTGCACGCCACCAATTTCAACTAAATCATTAGCTGGATTGCTACTAAAATTGCTGCCAGTTATTACTATGGTCTGTCCGACACCACTAGTCGCAGGCGAAAACCCTGATATGGTTGGAGCAAGAGTAGTAGAAGAAGGAGTATCATTTTTTTTACATCCCGGAACCGCAAAAAGAAAAAGAAGAAAGCAGATTACTAGTGAAATTTTTTGAAAGCGATTGACATTAATAAATTTTACAGCAGTTTTCATTTTGGTTTTTAAATGAATTGAAATGATGAATTCAAACAAATATAATAGAATTCACCCTGCTTGCTAAATTGCTTTCAACATTAATTAAATTTAATCCTTCGTGTAAGTGTTTCCTTTAGATTTCAGAATATTTAAGAAGAATAATAAATACTACTCTGTTATTCCCTAATTTTAAAAAGGGAGACGAAAAATATTCTATTATACAACTCTCTAAAAATTAGACGATATAAATCAATATGCGGCCTATATAGACCTAATTCGAAGTTTTCAATACAATACCAGCTCAAATTGGATTCAACATTAAGAACAAAGATCGTTTACGAAGTATCAGATTCTTATGAATCAACCAAGTCGAAAATCAGCCGACTCTTACTGGAACATCGTTCAGGTAAGATGCAAGAGGATGGTACGTTTTCTTATCAAGCCAATTTTCTTCTGAGCCCTTCTCTTTTTAACCATAGCAATGCACGGATTGTTTATGGCAAAGGACAGCTTATAGTAGATGGTGAAAATACGTTGATTCACTTCACGATTACTCCAAATCTTGTGTTTGTTTTCTTCGCCCTATTGATATTCCCAATTCTAAGCCTACTCGCCATTTTTGATAATAAGTATTTAATGCCGAGAGGGAAAGACGACGTATGGACTATTATTAAAGAATTTCTATTTATTGAAGGCGTTTTACTTGCCATGATCCTTGCTAGTACTTTTTTATTAAAATTTAACTTTGAACGGAGATTTGATTTAACATTAAGACGGAGTTGAGTGAAATTGCATTCATAGGAACCGATGATACTTTGGCTATTATAGAGTATTAGAATCGTTCAAATTTCAGATCGGTTATTATAAAATTTCTGCAACACCGGCCCCAGTATTTCAGGAGGCACATCGTGAATCTTTCCATCCAATGAGATTTGTGTTCCATTGGGCAATAGTTCTGCGACGGCATGTGCAGCGTTTCTCAACATTGCTGGGCTTTTCGTGCTGGCGATTACAAGTGTTGGCATAGTTAAGGAACTTACCTGTTGCTTTGGAATATTGAAATCTCCACAAATGTACGCATCATAAGGAAGAGAATTCGCGTTTGCCTTCATTTTTGGCCAGTTGGGTGTCAGACGCAGAATCCAGGTTATGATAGCCGGCAACCCCATCACTTTTCTCAAATAAAAATTAACAGCATCGCCGCGTCTTTTTTCAGCGATCATGGTTTTCAACATGGACTCCGCATTTGCTGGCCTCCGCCCCTCACGATCACCAACAAATGGAGGTTCAAATAATGCAAGTTTTGAAATTTTCAACCCCGAAGCAGCTGCGTGGATAGCCAGTATAGCGCCGGATGAAATCGAAAATAAATGTGCGGATCCACCAGCGACATCTATAAGCGCTTCAATATCCTCTATTTCCCTCTGCACATCGTAAGGTTTAGTGTCTCCGCTCTCGCCGCGGGCCCGCCTGTCGTAGGTAATAACTGTAAAATATTTTTCCAATACAGGTGCCAATTTTGGCATAGGTCCGAAATTGCTGGAACAAAAAGCACCATCGACTAGGATGACGCTCGGACCTGTACCCGTTTTTTTAAAAGCTATAGCCGTTCCATCTTTAGAAAGTGTTTTATTCATGTCCATTTTTCCGCTAGGTTTTTTATACCCTCCATCAACATAGGTAAATATTTCTCCTGATTCGAGTGCTCGAACTCAAGAGGAATATTGTTCTTCGGTAAGTAAGTTCACAGACCCTATCCTTTTTCTGCTGGATGCTGTACCTAATGACTGAATAATTTTCCGGAATATCATCGTAACCTTCCTGGCTGCTCCAGTAACTGAATGTCAAAACCTTCGCCTGTTGGTTGTCGATGATCCTTCCCTTATCAACAAAACGGATACCAGTCGAATTCCTTGAAAAAGTTATGGGACTTCCCGGTTTCCAATCTGTATCCACCTCAGACCCAAACATGTAAAGACGTATTTTTTGGGGGTTTGTCAAAATGTCCCAGATCGCATCAGCCGAGGCATGAATGAGGATAGATTTTTCACAATATAAATTCTTTGTCAACATAATAATGCAAAGATATTTTGTCAAAAGTTGTCTATGGGGTGCTGAAAATGACCTTTTTTAGGTGGTAATTGCGACAAGCTGATTTGCTATTTTTGTGAAATGAAACACATATCCATCTTGGTTCTGGACAATATAACGCTGACGAGTCTGGACAGTACGCGGCAACTTTTCCTTAAAGTGAATGATTTCCTGATAAATAAAGGAGAAAAACCTGTTTTTAAGATCGAACTAGTTGGACGAACAAAGGAAACCTGGATTCATGACGGTTTGTATCTGATCCGTGCAGACAGACTCCTGTCAGAGGTAGTAGAGACAGACCTGATCATCATTCCTCAATTATGCGGAAGTTTTCCTAGACTGGTAAAACAAAACGCCGGCTTTTTATCCTGGATCACTGAAAAATATAATAACGGAGCAGAGGTAGCAAGTCTCTGCGCGGGTGTTTTCCTGTTGGCATCAACAGGGCTCTTAAAAGGAAGGTCCTGCGTGGTTCACTGGGCCAGTGTGCATGAATTCAGAAAAATGTTTCCGGATGTCCAGGTGGAAGAAAGTCATATCATTACAGATGATCGTGGACTATATACTTGTGGAGGAAATTATTCTTACCTGAATCTAATATTGTATTTGATTGAAAAATTCGCGGGCCGCGAAATGTGCGTATTCGTGTCCAAAATGTTTGAAATTGATATAGAAAGAAAGACCCAGGCGCC
Organism: Bacteroidota bacterium; assembly: GCA_013289175.1. Lineage (GTDB taxonomy): Bacteria > Bacteroidota > Bacteroidia > Chitinophagales > Chitinophagaceae > Puia. The sequence goes on along the minus strand of JABDAN010000023.1, from coordinate 30,413 downwards.
CTTTATGATATTTTCCGGGCAAAAAGATCATGCCGACAAGATGGTAAGACAGGCACAGGAATTTATAGAGAAAAATTACCAAAATAAAATAACGATTGAAAGCCTTGCTTCTTCGCTACTGGTTGGAAGAAGAAACCTAGAGCGCAGATTCAGGAAAGTTACATCAAACACCATCTTCGAATACATTCAACGCGTAAAAGTTGAGGCTGTTAAAAAAGGCCTTGAAACGACCCGAAAAAGTATTGTTGAACTAATGATGGATGTCGACTACCTGGACATTAAATCATTTCGGGATATCTTTAAAAAAATCACGGGCCTGTCACCGGCCGAATACAAAAAGAGATACGGAATGGAATCTTCCACCCTGATTTTGTCCCAATGATCATTTAGACAATTTACCAGTTTGAAATCAAAATAATCTATTCCATAGGATCAAACAAAAAGCTGGCTCGAGACGAAATCAGTACATACTACTCTTTTATTACTTACTAACCTGATCTTTTTGGTAGAAAAGTTTAGCCGCGTTTCTATCTTTCTTTTTAGCAGTTCCGGCAATAACAAAAGAGATTCCACAATAGGCGAGCGCCAAAAATGCGCTGGTAATTTCATCTCCCAAATCAGCAAATGAAGAAAGTATTACTCTGGGGATATGCAGGATGGCAAACCAAATAAATATTATCGAACCCAAAAGTGCTGCAATTAATCCGGTTTTGATATTCAAAATAATTGCAATGCCTGAACCAAATAGTCCTACCCCGGCAATATAAGTCCAAAATAAATGGCCAGGAACCCAAGTCGGGACCATGGTTGATATTTCTTTAGCAAATTGAAAATGAAGAATACCGAAACTGATGATTGGTATGGAAAACAGAATAATTCCGAAGGGCTTTAGCTTTTCCCAAAACCTTTTATCGGCGTTTTCATTATTTTCTGAAAAGCTGGCGGCAATAACAAATACACCACCGGCTAACGCCAATTCCTTTTCTGCATTCTCCCATTCCCCCAATTGTAAATAATTTAGGTTAACCATAAATTCATATGGTATGTAGAAGAAACAAAATATCAGCAGTAGCATGACCCCGAAGAGAAAAGAAACGAGCCAGGTTTTTATTTTAAAAACGATACGTGAACCAATTAAAATAAGCATGACTCCGGAGATATAGTGGAGCAGCGAAGAACCTGGAATCAGAAATCCTTGGGGAGGCAACAACATATAAGGATAGTTATTGAAAAAAATTGTAGAAATCCCGATCCCAGCTATAGCTAAACCATAAAAAATGCGGCCTATATCGGAAAGATTCCCCATTATAAGTATATGGTTTTAAAATCTATTCGGGAAAAATAAAATTATAGAGAAAATTCAGAAATTAGACAGTCTACCAAATTGCAGTTCCGGCAGGATTACTCAAAATAGAACTGATCGCCGGATCTATTTTACTTCAAGTTTGAGTGGAACTGGTGTCAAGCAGTCTGTGTTTTTCGCTGCAGTGCACCCTAATATCGCTTGTATTATTTTTGATTTGTCAACCAAAGATTCCCAATTTCTTATAACCCTTTTACGATCTCCAGCGACTTTTCAACATGGTCAGTAGGTGAAATATGGTCGGTTGCCGATGAAAAGACTGCTACAATTTTACCTTCCTTATCAATTACAAAAGTGGTTCGCGGAATGAAGCCGTGTGTGAGGTCCTGGCCGCTGAGGTCTTTAATTCCGGTCTTTGGAGGCGACATTGTCAGGCCATATTTTGCTGCAATTTCGCCTCCGGGGTCTGAAGCGACGGGAAATTTACCTGCACAGTATTGCGAATCGGAAGAAAAAGCATTCAGCCGCTGAATATCATCCGCAGATACACCAATAATGGTTGCTCCCGCTGCTGTAAATTTATCCTTGAGTTCAGCAAAAGCATGTGCCTCCGCATCACAGCCGCCGGTATAGGCAGAAGGATAGAAATAGACTACAACGGGTCCTTTGGCAAGCGCTTTTTTTAATGAAAAATCAAATTCACTACCGGCCAGGCTGGCTTTAGTGGTAAATAAAGGTGCTGCCTCTCCTTTTGTCAACATCGTCAATTGAGCAAAACCAGACCGGGCTATCAGGAGTGAAAAGCTGAAAATTAAAAAAGATAAGCAAAAGTATTTCTTATACATGGCGGAGTATTTTGAATTATTATTGAATGACATTTGTCATCAAATCTACAATTGTACTTAGAGAATCCATTCCTAAGTAATCAAAACTTAACTGTATTCAAGAAATGGAAGTTGCCTAATTTCTATTTTGATGACTGCATTATGAATTTGGCTAACGCCGCGGAAGATGTAGACCTGCTTAGCCGAAGTTCGAACCTTTTTTGCGCCGACTTTTTTAAGTTTTTCACGCATTAATAAGGTAATCAGCAAATTAAAGAAATTCTTTTCCCTGAAAACTGGGAACTTCAACATCCCATAATTTTGAAATGTAATTACAAAGTAATAACTTTGGTTTATGAAAACCTTCTTAATTCAGATAGGTAATTCAAAAGGAATAAGGATCCCGAAGTCCTTAATTGAACAATATCAACTAACTGGAGAAATAAAGTTAATTCCTTCTAATGATGGATTACTCATTTCCTCTGCCTCGAAACCCCGAAAGGGATGGGAAGAATTGTTCAAAAATTCTGTTTCAGATCAAAAGGATCTAGATGATTTTACCTTGCGAGCCATTTCTAACAAATTTGATAATGAAGAATGGTCATGGTAATTCGCCGTTTTGAAGTCTGGTTAATCAATATTGATCCTACGATCGGAAAAGAAATAAAAAAAACCAGACCTTGTTTGGTCATATCTCCAGACGAGGCAAACAAATTTTTAGATACAATCATTGGTGCACCGATGACGACAATTATTCGCAACTATCCTACTCGCGTAAATTGTGTATTTCAAAAAAAAAGCGGCCAAGTAGCAATTGATCAAATTAGATCCCTTGATAAAATCCGTATGGTGAAGAAATTAGGTACTCTTGATGAACAAGTTTGTAAAGTAGTTTGTGAAACGCTATTAGAATATTTCTCTTTTGAATAATGTGAGTCGATTACAGGTTCTTACACCTGGATTGGGGTTTAACTGTTGCAGAAAATGCAACAGTTCAAAATGAGGGTAGTAGGAAAATAAAACTGGTAGGAGTAGTCCCGGCAGGACTACTCCTAGAGTTCTGAAAACCCTTTATTATCAATGCTTTGAGAGAATGCTTTTTTGGTCGCTCCCTTTTTGCTCACCAATTTGACTAGAAAAGAACTGGAAGTCAAAGATAGTAATGTTAGACAAAATAGAAACAGAAATCATCCATGCTCCCATTTGAGACTCGGAACTGAAGGTTTCGAGTTGAATGAATCTATAGAAATCCCTAAAGAGTTAAAGCGAGGGATGTTGTTGTTGAACAATAAATAAATTGGTCCCCTTCTACATTGCTTTTGCCCTGTAGGGTAAAGAAGATTAATCAGTAGTTAATCAAATAGACGATTTTCCCAGACAATTTTTGTATTTGAAGTCACCCTACCGCTATTTCTGATAACTTCGAATCAAATATTCCAATAAAATTATAAGTCTTTGTTGGTGTTTTTCTTAAATTTTCGATTCTATTTATCATTGTTTAAATGATTCAATCTCCGCTTCATATATTCCTAATAAATCATTATTTACACTTAAAAATAATTTTACTATTTTCCATTTCTTCGAATTGGATCAAAATTATTTTTTTATTATAAATTCTGACAAACATTTCGATTCTTGATGTCATGTATTTCCGGGGATATGTATTCTTTTTATGGAAAGGCTTCCATTGTGTCTTTTGTAGAAAACTCAAGAATAAGACTCGGACAAACGAATCCAGAGGGGTATAAAATTTCCTATGATTTATATTTATTATTTTGCCATTCGTGTCAATTTCAAACCATATTGACGCATCATGATTGGCATTTCCATTTAGTAAATCATATTTTACAATAATTTCTTGATGCGTGTATAAGTAATTATTGAAAATTAAATGTAAGCTATCGCAAATAGCTAGTGGGTAAATTAATTTTGGAAAAAGTAAATCAGATTCGATTTTAACTATTTTTCTATTTAGAAATGTGTCCGGCTCGGAAACGGGAATTTGCTTTTGGGCAAAAATACTTCCATATGCACACAAACTAAAAACTAGAAATGCAGCGATAGATCTCATCTTTCAAAGTTAGTATAGTTATCGAAATTCCACCGGACTTCCGGATAAATTAATAATAACATCGCGCATTAACGTGCTCCCCTGGCTATTATACCGTAACCATCCAGCTGGTAGATTTTGTTTGCTTAGCCCCGTTTGAGAACCCCCAATGCGCATTCCCCCCGCATTAAAATAGTCAGCCTGATCATAATGAGTGTTCGAATACCCTGTAGACAAATAAAATGTCAATCGTTCGCCAGATAATCTGTTCAAGGCTAAACCAAATTGACTGCCAACAGTGCTATTGTTAAATGAATAGCCTGCTTGGCAAGCTGCAATGATAGCATTGCCACCTGATTTTACTTTAAGCAAAATATTTTGCAGAGATACAATGTTTGCCCGAAGAACTTTTTCCTGCGGTGCGCCACTGAGATAGTTGTTAATTTCTTTAGTTGTTATGAAATCTCCATTTTCATAGTTAATATCATGGTATCCAATTCCAACACCATTGTATGGTGCCAATCTCGAAGTGTGGGTAAGTTGTCCTTCTGTAGAAATTTCCAAGTTAGATATATTGATGAAACTGGCTATCGCTAATTCCGCTTTTATGAAATCCGTTACTGCAAAAACTGACCATTCACCGTAAACGCCACTGGAATTAGACTTGGCAGTTTGGGCTCGCACTGCAGAACCGTATGGTGTCCCTGCTTTTTCATTCTTTGCAGTTCTCCAATCTCCTAAAATCTGAATAAAAACATTTTTGGTCTTTCCCGTGAGTATCCCATAAACTGCCAAAACATCATTACCGGTAAAAAGAGTTCCCTCACTAGTTTCTTCAACATTAGTGCCATTAGGATCTATAAAACGCACTGGATTGTCAACGCTATAGCAATAGGTGCTGTGCCTCCTAAATTTGTCAGATAATGGATCTTGTTGATTCCATCTTCCAAGTTGGGGATCAAATGTTCTAGCTCCATAATCATAATCTTCTAAACCACTTCCATCACTAAATTCCTTATTCTGTAATTCTTTGCCACCGAATTTATATTTATTTTCAGCATAATTATATTTGATGGCTTTGTCGGATATTCCGGCCATTGTAAGTCCAAAAGGATAATATGCATTATCTTCTAAAATCGGGCCATGCGCATAGGATACTTTCAAATTATCAAAATAGACATTATAGTTACTTTCATTACTTACAAAAACATATACATACCCATTTTTGGGTGCAGCTATTGAGCTAAGGTTGTGAGCAAGTATGGTCTGTGCGGCTGTAGCACACGCACTTGTAATAGGAGTAGCATATCCACCAGCATACTGGAATTGATCATCCAAAAAAACATAGTTTAAATAGGCTTTTGGAACACTGGGATTAGGTGCGGTCCTTGCATTTAAATAGTTTTGCGTAGAGGTATTAAGTACACTCGTATTACCCTGTAAATCGGCTAATGTGGCATGATTACCACCGGCACCTGGAATCCCCGTAGTACTAATCAAGTTGGTCAACAAATCGGTTGCAACCAAAGCGGCCACATTGTAATTATTTCCAGACGTAGTCAAATAATACGCATCAACCTGCATTGAAAGTTGATCTCCAGCCATAACTTTTAATATTAAAGAAGGTCCAATTTTTTGACTGGGATAGTTTGTTACTGCGACAAATTGGTTACCACTATTTGTATCAAATCCAGAGGGTTTTGGTGTCTGTATGTCATTGCCAAATATTTTTTGTTCGGCCACCAAAGCTGCAGTTTCCATAGTAGCGTCATACAATGGATCAGAGTATTGTTCGTCTGTAAGAACCATTCTAATATTTCCGAGGTGGTCCTTAATGATGTAGTCTACAGCGTATCCAGTTATAGCATTGGAATTTGTCGTATTATAATACAATCCCCTAATGCGACCTTCTTCCTGACCAATAAACTGAAGAATATCACCATGTTGTAAAATTGAAGAGTTTAAAGTGGCATTGTTGGGATACGAAATACTCTGGAAAACAAGTCCATTTATATAAGTGGTAGTAGTGGTAATTGCAACATTGGTATAAGAGGTTCCATTTAATACAACGGATCCGTTATTTTCTGTAACAATTTTTTGAAGCTTTTCCCCTGAAGCGTCGTAAGTATACTGGATAGTTCCCTTATTATTCGCCAGCGTTATTAATTGCGGAAGATTGAGATAGTTGTATAATATACCCTTCGAAGAGGATGTGCCTATGTCTTTATTTAAATCTGTGGCCAAATTTCCGTTATCGTCATATACATAGTCAACTGCGGTCGTCGGCTTCGTACCTCCAAAGGTGGCTGAATAAGTAGAAGAATATCTAAAATCACCAAGGATAGTTTGTGAATTATTGGCGCCGTCACTCACATTCTGAAGTTGGTTACTTGTTGGTAGATAACTGTAAATTAATTGATCGATGGGAGCGGTTGGCGCCCCAAGTCGATAACCGTTTTGGTTCATCTGTGTGATATTGCCATTTGCATCATAACCGAGACCTCCTACACTAAAATCGACCACTTGCGCATTGGATGGGGTAATCTGTGAAAAATTGGCTGCTGATAAACGATTTGCCGGATCATAAACAAAATCGTATTTTCTATTAACAGCATCTCCCGTACTTTTCCAAACCGTACCAGCTATATTACCGTTCAATTGAGCTGCTGTATATGTCATGCCGGACATTGAACTTAGTTTATCGTAAGCTAATTCTTCTCCAAAATAATTACCAGGGGCGGGTGGTGCGTTGGTGATCGCTATTGTTGTCCCGCTATTAATATAATTACGATTAGTCCCTAAGAGCCAGCCGCGAATATTATAGTCAAAAGTCAATACATCCACGGGTCCACTATTCAGGCCACTTGATGGGCCCAGTGTTTTTGTGAGAAGTTTACCCAATTCATTATAGGCATAATTGACCATGGTCTTAGTAAAATTACCAGCAACCCCAGTAAAGATCTTCGCGATTGAGGTTATCCGATCATTAGCGTCATATGACATTTGGGATTGAACGATATTGGTCTGAGCGTTCGTGCCACTTTTTACGCTCTTGAGCTGGCTTATCAATATTTTGCCATCAAATGAATATTGATTAGTAGTTTCATCAGTTCCGCCAGTAATATTTGTAGTTTGGACTTGAATTATTCGGTCTCTGTCGTCATAATAAGAAGTAGTATATAAGTAATTTGATGTTCCCAAAATCTCCTTTTTTGACCCAGTTACTAGGCCCAATGTCGTATAGGTTGACTTTGAAACAGCCCTAGGATATGGATAGCTGGCATCCGAAGACGGTAGAAATCCAGTAGAAGAGGATTGACTTGCATCAAATCCAGCACTTAGTGGCGTTCCTGTTTGCCATGTATAGGTATCAAACCATGTTTGGGTAAGAAGTTCAAAATTACTTACAGTGCTGGGATATGTTATACTATTGTAAGCATTTGATAATTCGGCACTAAAAGATGTAGCATCAGTAAGCAATCCTGTTTGAACCGCCCTGTTAAGGTTATTTTCATAAACGGTAACAAGCCATTTTCCTGCTGCTCGTAAATTCCCGTCTTGCGTCATAACGAGCCTATCTCGAGCATCATATACCATATATACCGGTTTAGCTCCGGGTTCTTGCTTGATTATCATTCTATTACGCTGATCGTATTCATAATAAAAACATAGACCCGTCATTAAATTTGAAATTGCACTCAAATTCCAGGTGGAATTGTTCAACAACAACTGCACCGCCTGGGGTTGCAATACATAGCGCAGATTGTTCAGATTATCGTAGATATAATAGGTGTTCAACCAGCCCGAATGATTAGTACCTGGTGTTGGTATGAATTGTACTTGTTTCAAAATCGTCTTATTTTCTCTGTCCTTGAATTCTACGACCTGATTTCCTGATTCGTCAACCACAATATTTTTGAACAGTGTCCCTGCTGGATAAGCTCCATTATTAATTGGTACCGGCGCTGGGCTATTAGGAATATTTGTATAAGAAGCATTAACTGTCCATTCTTGTACGTTGTCAGATACGGTATTGGTAAAATATTCCTGTAAACTCCCCTTGCTCGCGCCACACCAACTTGTTCCCGCTGGAAATGCACTAACTATTCTATTTAACGGGGAAGCCTCGTAGATACTTTGGCCATAAAAAAAAGTTTCGCCTTGATTTGTTAAAATACCGGTTGTTGAATAAAATTTCGCTTGCTGTTGAAAAGGGTCAATTTTAAAGTTTCCATCATTTACAATATCGCCTGTTTGAGCAACTGTCGATGGACTCGGTAAGTAACTAAATTGTTCTCTTCCCATATTGTCGTAAATAATAGGCGCTACCATATCATTGCCAGCTGGAGTTATTCCCTTTATAACTGTCTCTGTAGGTCTTCCAATCCCATCAAAATAATCTGTATTTTGGTGAACATCCCTAACGGCTCTCGTAATCAGATCGTTAGGATCTTGATCAGGAGCGAGTGCCTGCCAGGAACGAACATAATTTACAGAATATGTTGACCCGTATGCAGTGGGTACTGTTCTTGGAGTCTGAGATTTTACAACTGTGTTGCACACTAATAAGAAGATTGAAAACGCAATACTCTTTTGCATGTTTAGTTATTGCTTTACTAGTTTACTGTCATGTTAAATCCACTGCTAACAACTACATTATTGAAGGTCACAGTAATACCACTTTGACCACCTGATATCGAAAGGTATATAGACCGGGAAATGTTATTTATTTGTGACACGACTACTTTGTATGTTCCTGGTGGCACGGGCATACTGCCATTAGATGTAAAAGTTTGTGTTGCGACAACGGTTGCACCTTGATAGAAAGTAACAGAGAATATTCTAGTTGGATTAGCGCCACCAGTTGCTACACTCACTGACATAGAAGGCCAGGGAGTACAAGTACCTGCTTTATTAACAGTAGTTTGACCATTTGCGGCCTGGTCAGCAGCGGCCATATTATTTGCCAACTGTAACGAATAATTGTAGTAAGTATTAGCTGCTACTGTATAAGTTCCCGTCGATGCTGTATTATACGGTGGACATGTCTTCGTATATGTTTGTATATTTATTGCATTACCAACGATAGTACAAGATTCAGGCATGCCAGCATAATTGTAACAATATTTCTTAATAACATTATTATCCTGGTCACGGACATTAAAAAGCCTTCCAAAATAATCATACTCATAAGTCATTATTCTATTATTCGGATCTGTTTCGGTAGCTAACCCAATACCACATTTGTAAGAATAAGTAGTAACAAGAGCTCCAGAGAGACTCGTTCTGAGCGGATTTAACAACGTATTAAGTTGACTCGATGTTAAGAAAACCGCCTGATCTAACTGAGACTGCGTTATGCTATTTGCATTCATCGCAGCTTGAACAGCCGAATAAGTACTATTGATGATTTTCGCTACAATATATTGCGAATTGTAACCCCATAAGTAAACTTCCTTGATATTGTTAATTTTCTGTACCTCCTGAATATGGCCGTGAGCGTCATATTGATTTACTTGATCTCTTGTCTCTAGCGCATTATTTGATATTTGAATTTGATTGGTTTGCGGTAAATAAATTCCGGCATAAGGAGAATAGTAATTCGTCTTAAACATCTTGACCTGCGTTCCATTATTTAAAATAGTATGTTGTAAAAGAGGAGTAAATATATGCGCGTTAGCCATCGCAACACTTGTACCATCACTAAAATCAGTCGGATACGAAAATGAGTTTACAATTGATTCGCCTTTACTCCCTTGATCAGTAGTGCTCTGAATTAAATTGTTCGCATTATAAGTAAAAGATGTGGTTTGGGTTAGTGGATTATTTCCCTGCTGGTCCCATGTAGTAATAGTTTTAATCATAGGATAATAGCAATAGGTATAAACTGGTCTTGCTGATGCCAAATTGAAATTAACGGTGCAAGCAACACATCCATACATACCGCCGTCATCAATCAAATTTATATAACTATTCAACCGTGCGGCGTCACTCCTGTAAGTAATAATTTCCTTTTGCAAAGGAATATTTGTTGCGGAATATCTAAAAGTACCAATAGCTTTACCCCTTTCAAGCTCGAAAGATGTAAATGGAAAATAATAGTCACCACTTACCCATCCAAGATAACCTGGAGGTTGTTGATCAAAATGAGTAACTCCATTTATATCTGCATCAAAATTGGTAAAATTGTTTTTTGTGAAAGACCCATCTAATGCAACTTCATCGACTTCTGAATAACCGATTGGCGATCCCTGTCCCGTATAACCATAATTTCCAACCCCGTTGAATGCATATAAAGTAAAGCTTACTGTCGTGCTTGGACCTTGAAATGCCTGTCTATTACTAACCGTAAATTGATATTGCGGATTGCCATTTAACTCGCCGCTTGAGGGTAGAGAACCCAAATTAGCACCTGCTGTATAGCCAGTTTTATAATAATAACTTTTGTCAGTCGCAACAGTCCCATCGGCCAGAATATTTTGTATCCTGGCAATTCTACTTCCACCCGCATATCCTGTCTGGGGGTTTAATTTCTGGCGCAATGGATCTACTACTTGCGAATAGTCATTTGCTTCCCAGGTAAAAGTGGTATGGCCACCTGTCGGATAAGTTATTTGATTTAACAACTCTTTGGTTACAACGCTAGAATTGGGCTGTCTATGATTTAATAGGTCAACTGGAGCGACCGTAACATCAGTAGCATTATAAAACCCCCAATGATCGCTAAAATTTCCAGTCGCATATATATTTGCTCCAGTTAAACCGATATTGGCTGAGCTCAAATCACCATTGTAGCCGAAAGTATATTGACCTACGACATTATTTTCAATGTCCAATTCTTTAAACGCGCCTAGCATCAATCTCTGATTTGGGCTGGAAGAACTATTTAAGTAAGTAAATTGATATTGCTTCAGTAAATTTGGATAAGGGAAAGTGGAATTAATTCTATTATCGTAAATATCTACGCTATCCAACTGCATCCATTGGAGGCTGTCCAAACATCCTGGGGTCGCGCCAAAAAGTGAAAAATCAAAAAGAACTGAAGAGTTCGTTTGGTCGACATAACTCATCTGAGGAACAGTATATTTATTCCATATTTGTTTTGAACAAATAAATTTTGCCGTTTCATTTGGACTAGAAATTGTCGTTAGATACATCGGCCATTGTAATACACCTATATATTTGTTTTTAACATTATAATCCAAACTAAAACTTTGATCACTTGAACATGTGGCAGAGCAAACCATTAAAGGCGGCGTGGAGACTGTTGAAAGGCTGTTGTAATAAGCACCTATGCTCATGTTGATTGTTGGGTATTTTCTGGAATATGTAAACGAAACCGTATTCCCATAAACATCGGTAATTGACTTTAGCAACCATGTATTGGCAACAAATGTCTGGTCTTGTGAATTAGATCCAATCGGAATCAGAGGCGATGTAAATTCAACCGCATCCGGAACACCGGAAGTCCGTCCGCCAAAAACAAATACGGTACCGTCTGGCATTGTAAGTCTAAAACTTCCGAATGACCGTGATTGATCCGGCCATTGTTGCAACGATCCTGAACTACCTTTATAATATTGTTTAATTGCGTTAACTATATCGGCTGCAGTAAAAAAATCTATCATCTCTACTTTTATGTTTTCATCGGAAACCACCTTCCATAGTTGGGTAGTGCCTTCATAATAAAACTTTCCGGAATGTCCCATTACATTAAAGGTAAATTCATCTGCATGCACATCTAAAACTCGACTTAAAGGTGGGATGCTAGTATTGTAATAATCAGAATTCAATTGTGTTGAAGAACTCCAATTGGATAAATTCGCATAATTTGCACCGGGAGTAGCGGTTTGTGCCCCGGGAGATAAAGGATAATAATAAGTGGCAGTTGGTGGTGTCTGGCCTGCTGGATTTACAGTTCCATCTATATATTCCTCATCAAGAGTTCCATGAATTTGTCGAGTGATTGAGCCTATACTCTCCAGATCCCATCCGCTTCCTACCCACCCAGGCTGTTGTCCCGGCTTTACTGAAGATGGGTGATAACGTAGGGCAATTGGGATTTCAATTTTCCCGTAAGATAATGTATGTATAGGAACGGAAATATCTGGGGTACCGGTAAATAAGCTAACAGGCACGTCGCCAAAGGTTCCAAGACTTGCAACATTTGGACTTACAATTTTTGGTGGGTAAACATATTGAGATTTTGTACTGACTATTTGCAGACAAAGTATTACGAAAATAATGCTGCTTTTAAATTTAAAATTAATAGGCATCGTAAATAAATCAAATAATTAAATAATGCTAAATATATAGCTATGATTAAAAGTTATATTCCACCCTAAATAGAATAGGTTGTGTTCTAGGAATCTGTTGATAACTTAAAAAATTCCACAGCAATTCTATTTTGGTCTTTTTAAAATACTGGGAGTTCATTGAAACAACTTTACTTAAACCTATTAAACCACTTTTCTGCCAAATGTTGGCATAATGATTTTGTGAAATGGAATAGTCGATTTTTTGATAATTATACTCAAATCCCCCTGTGGCATATATACTCCCTTTTATTTTGTAGTCGAAAAATGACCTTATGCCCGCGCCTTGGCTACTTATCTTTATATGGTTGATATTTGTACCCCATCCCACATTGTAACTGCCCCCAACTCCAATCGTACTTTTATTATTTAATTTATAGCCTACAGAAAGCCCAAAATCAGTCATTGTCGGGAAAAAATGACTGCTTTGCGTATTTTGAACATTTATTCCAAATTCAAGCCTTTTGAACAAAGATTTTGATTTCTGATCGTTCGGTTGAAATCCTTTAGGTAAATCCGCATTCTCACTACTACCACCCAAAGAAGAAATTTTATCTTTTAAATTTTGAAGTTGCCCTTGAGCAGAAGCAAGACTCTGTGTAAGAGCAGAAGCCGCATTCGATCCTCCACCTGAAATCTGAGTCTGCAACATTTGCTTAATCATGTCTCTGGATTGCATGCCAGGGATCGAGTTGTTTAAATCGTAGTCGCCAGGCATATTAAAAATACCAGAGAGAAAAGAATTCTTCTGCATAAAAGAATTAAAAGCTGGAATCCTATTTAACATCTTTAATGCTGCTGACGTCATTTTGTCCGGATCATTAAAAATTTCCTTGTATTCATTTAACTGTTGTGTGTAGTAATACAACTGCCGATTATATTGATCATAAATTTTCGACACTTCTGTCGGCAGTTGAGTGTGCGCCAAAATATATTGCTTGATCTGTTCTTTTCTGGCCTCAACAAACTGCTTTGCAACCTCTGCATCTTGCATTTTTGATTGGAGAGTTTGAATATTACCTAAGGATGCCTGAAGGTTGGAGGAGTTCAACTTAGAAGTGGTAGACAAAATCGAAGGATTTCCATTCAAGAATTTCAGAATCCCCTGCAAAGAATCCGCATACGGCAAATATTCTGAATTCGACGGCTTGATCAGCTTTGCAGTGTCAGCTTTGATCTTGTGTATTAATGAAAAGTACTGCTGTTCAGGATTGCTGAAAAATAAATATTTCGCACTATTTGAATCATTTTTATAAAGTTGCGTTTTTAAAGCTGCTTCTTGCTTCGCAAATTTCTGAAGATAAGTTTCAGATTCATTTTCTATATCTAGATCTAGTTTAGCGGACTTTGAATCAATTTTGCTACATAAGCGATCCGAAATTTTTGAGGAGGATTTAAGAAGAGAATCAGACTGTCCTAACAAATAATTTACTGAACACATCAATCCACCGAATAGGAAAATAATAATCTTCATGCAGCAAGTTTTAAGTGAACCGATGTTTAAATGTGAGAAAGTTTTTTATATAAGCAAGTTTTATTCAATAAATATTTTTAAAAATGAGGTTTTATAAGTGTTTATACTTAGCAATAACTTCAAAAAATCAGGCACCAATGAAATAAAATGATTACAACTACATATAAACACTTAGTTGTACCATGATTTAAACAAGTTTAATATTTCTCCTTGGCACTGATGAGAACTAACTGCCAAATTTAATGCGACGGTAAATGGTGATATGACTCCAGTTGGCTCATTTTAATGAAGGGTGAAAGCTTCGCTTTACAACTTAATTTGAATACTTTTATATGATTGCTGCTTTTATAACTTTCGCAAATGAGTCGAAGACCGTCCTGCTGGTTTTGTAAAATCGGTTCCCTTATATTTTTATTTCTATATTCCTTTCCGGTACTTTCTCAATCCCGAAAGCCCTATGATTTGGGCTATAAAAACAAAATCCTAAATGCAAGGACAATCATACAATCCCTAAGCTTTCAGGATAGTTCAGAATGGGAAAAGACTAGTCAGTCTGGTCTGTTTCGCCATAAAACTCAAGAAAAAATACTTAGGTCAAATCCCGATGAACTTCTAAGTCGTAAGACCTCCTCCATAATAAATAAACCTCGATCGAGTATTACTAGTGCAATTACACTAAATCTAACAACAAGTGGGGCTAGCTGTGGATATGGAAACGGAAATATGATTGTAACGGCATCAGGAGGAACACCGCCGTATAAATATAGCTATATCTATAATGGAACTTATTCATATACCCAAAATACTGGTAATTTTCAACAATTAGAAGGAGGCAGTTACAATTTGACTGTGGAAGATGCCAATGGTGAAATTTCAACTTCAAATGTTATCATACAAAATACCTACCCAGCACCTAATGTCAGTGTTTTATCCAGCACACCGCCTACTTCCTGTACCAGTTTCGATGGCAGTATGACTCTTGTCGCTTCTTCTGGTACACCACCTTATGAATATTCCATAAATGGTGTCGATTATCAAACGAGCCCAACTTTTTCAAATCTTTCCCAAGGCCTCTATTCCATGTTCGTCCGGGACGCGAATGGCTGTATATTCGGTTTCCTTTCCATAAATCTTTTGATTGTAAACAATGGCAACTGTTATAACAGAATGTCGCTCTCAAGTTTTTCAAATTACAGTTGTAACAACAATGGAAGCATTGATTTGGGTACCCCGTTTGGGGGAATCCCTCCATATCAGTATTCTCTAGACGGAATCAACTTTCAAACTTCCAATCATTTTGACAATTTAGGTGGTGGGTTTCACTCCATTTATTATAAAGATGGCAGTGGACTAACAAATATCTACACCATTTATATGATAGCGGCTTGCATTTTAGATATACCTATTATTGTTGTGGATGCCACATGCGGTAAAACAGATGGATCTTTAACTGCCAGTGTTGTAAACGGTACGCCACCTTACACCTATTCCATCGATGGTGTCAATTTTCAATCTAGCAATACATTTAATGGATTGTCGGCGGGTAATTATACTCTTACAGTAAAAGATTTGAACGGAAATGAAGCATCCAACTATGCCACCTTGTTCGACAAATGCCCGACGCTATCATTATCCGAAACTGATGAAAGTTGTTCAAAGAATGATGGATCGATTACAGCGACCGGAAGTAGTGGAACTGGTCCTTATCAATTTTCCCTGGACGGCATCAACTATCAAACTGGAAACTTATTTAATTCTCTTGTAGCTGCAATCTATACTGTAACCATTAAAGACTTTAATGGTTACACCAGCTCAGCTTCAATAACCGTAAAAAATAGTTGCATTATTCCAGCCTGCCCATTCAATGCCACCATTTTCACACACGGGGGATATTGCATCGGGGATACGATTTTTTTGTCTGCGCCTAAGGACTTATCCGTTTTGCAGTGGTATAATGACAATTCACTTGTCAAGACTGCTACGTCATCATCCTCCAGTATCGGTTTTACTGTAGCAGGTGGAAATGGAATGGGTCTTTCTTCAAACCAACTTAACGGTCCCTTCGGAATATTTATAGATGCCATGGGTTCAATTTATGTTGCTGACAGGTTGAACAATCGTATCCAGAAATTTGCTCCGGGTTCAACAAGTTTGACAAGTGGAACTACAGTTGCTGGTGGAAATGGTCAGGGTTCAAATGCCAATCAGCTGGACAATCCCATAGGAGTATTCTTGGATACCCAAGGAAACCTATTCGTGTCAGACAACAACAATCAGAGAGTTCAGAAATTCCCCCCAGGGTCTACCAGTGCTACCAACGGAATTACAGTTGCTGGTGGTAATGGGACAGGGACGGCTGGTAACCAATTTGCTTACCCATGGGGAATATTTGTCGATTTATCTGGAAACTTATTCGTTGTTGATCAACAAAATAACCGAGTTCAAGAATTTCCTTCTGGTTCAACAAGTGCCACAAATGGTGTTACAGTTGCAGGTGGCCTGAACTGGGGAAACGGTGCAAATCAGCTGGCCAATCCCATTGGAATTTTTGTTGACGGAAATAACAATATGTTTATATCCGACAACGGCAACAGTCGCATCCAGGAGTGGCCTGTTGGTGCGCCCAACGGTAAGACCATCGCAGGTGGGAATGGTTCTGGCTCCGCGCTCAATCAATTTTCAGCTCCTAATGCTATTTTCGTTGATGGTAGCGGTAATGTTTTCGTATCGGACGAAAGCAACAATCGAGTCTTGAAGTTTCCCCCAGGATCTACTTCGACTACAAATGGTTTAATTGTGGCTGGTGGTAATGGTTTGGGGTCGGCGCCTAATCAACTGTCGGCAGCCGCAGGTGTCTATCTAGACGTTGCGGGTAATATTTTTGTATCCGACTACTCTAACAATCGAATACAAGAATGGGGTCAACAGTCCATTTCCGATACCATCATTGTTCCACTGACCCCCGGAGTTTATACAGCAAATGTAATCAATGAATCAAATTGTTTGGTTTCAACTAATATATTAACCATCAATCCAACGGTCACCACTTCCATAAATATTCTCTCATTCCCTCAAGTAATTTGTGCAGATAGTTTAGCAAACTTTACTGCTAATTTTTCCAATGGAGGTCAAAGTCCAAGGTTTCAATGGCAGGTAAACGGTCTCGATGTGGGAACCAACCAGGCGACTTATTCTAACAACAACTTAATTACAGGCGACCGGATTGCCTGCATTCTCTATAGTGACGCGGTTTGTCCAAATAAAGTAGCTGATACATCGAACGATTTAATTATTTCTATCCATCCCATAGTCTATCCCAGCATATCGATTTACGCATCTGACACTAACATATGTCTCGGAAGCCCAGTCAACTTCGACGCCATAGCTCTAAATAGCGAGATTAATCCTAGTTTTCAATGGGCAATAAATGGAATTTTTAAGGGAACCAATAGTGCGTCTTTTTCAACCTCGAGTCTTCAAAAAGGTGATTCCATAAACTGTTTTCTTTTCCCAGATCCAACTACCGTTTGTCTCAGTTCCACAAAGATAAAATCAAATACTATTGCCATTCAAATCAAAGACATCTTGTCTCCTACGATAAATATAACTGCGTCAGCCAATCAAATTTGCTCGGGAGATTCTCTTTTATTTACAGCAACCATTCAAAATGCCGGAGAGGAACTTTCTTACAAATGGAAATGGAACGATCAAGATGTGGGGACTAACCAGGATATTTTTACCAAAACTAATTTGCAAAACGGAGACCGGGTATACTGTTTGTTACAAACGGATAATCAGGATTGCTCGGTCTCAGGCTCATACAAGTCAAATACCGACACAATACTAGTAAAACCTGGAATCGTTATTCTAAATATGACTCAGGATACTTCTATCTTGAAATACGGAACAGTGCCTCTAGAAGTATCTTTAACCGGCTCCCTAAAGTCCTTCCAATGGAATCCTGAAGATAAATTAGCAAATCCTTTGACCTTAATACCTGTAACTGTCCCTTTGAGTGAAACAACTTCATTCACTTTCACGGCGACTGCCACAGATGGATGTCAAGTAAATCAAACGGTTATGATTAAAGTCTTGAGGAAATTTAAGATGCCTAATGCCTTCACTCCTAATGGTGATGGCAAAAATGATTTATTCCGAATTCCCGTCGATGTTTATCTAAATCTTCGAGAATTTACTATTTTCAATCGGTGGGGGAATAAAGTATTCACAACAAAAAATAAAGAGCAAGGATGGGATGGAAATTTTAATGGCCTTCCTTGCGAAACAGGTACCTATGTCTATATGATTTTAGGTTCAGACGAAAATGGCGATATCAACGCCGATGGCACTTTCATTTTATTTCGATAAATATTGCATGTGCACACTCAAAGGCAGCATCCTGTCTCAATTTTGAACATGATCTCAATCTCTACCTTTCTTAACTTTATTCTCAAGGAATAATAAAAAAAATAATGATGAAGAAAGAAATGTGTAGACGAATAAAGGATTTGGCCCTCTTCGACCTTCCTGTAAATGGAGAAAAAATTGAAAATTTATTTATAGAGACCCACTCCCACTTTCAAAAATTGTCACCAAATTGGACATTATCTGCGACAAGATATAAAATGATATATATATTCTGGTTTAAGGAGGTCTTTAGCCACTTTATTCTCCTTTTGTTTTTGGCAGTTTTATATTCGATAACACTCGGTTTATGTAGCCAAATTTTCCTACAGTCCCTTTTATTAGGTTCCTTTTGCAGTTTTTTTATATTGGCAGTTTGGATTTATTGGCCGGCTTATTTCTCCGAATTCCTTCCCAAACTTGACTCCATTATTGATGAAAAAGAACAAATTAGACTTGCTGAACTTGAACGTTGTAAGTGTAGAAGGACCCAATATTCTTGCCCTTCATTGGTTATAATTTACTTTGTTTATTGTAAAATTTCGGAAATCCCACTTCTCCCCGCCAATGAGACTTCGGCCGAACTATTAAATAAATTGTACGGAGTTGATAAGGATAAGCTCAAACAAAATTTGGTAAGGCTTTGCCAGCTTCATAAACTTTCTCCTAAAGAAATGGCGGAAATGAGCAAGGGGATTGCAAATGCCCGGGATTTTTTTGCGAGCCTTGGCTATTGGGAAGCTGCCAAAATCCTGGATAAACTTGAATTAAAAATGGTTAGTGCTTGACTGGCATTGATTCCAATAAGGTTTTGATCTTTTAAGTATACTTAGCTTTTATTCATTTGTTTTTGGACTTAAGTTGAATGTCCAAAATCAAAAAAAATGAAAGAGTCAGTGAAGAATGCCAATTCCATTCAAGCGACGACACCTATGCTTTTTCCATACGAACCGGAAAAGTTCTGGCAATCAATCCGGAATGTTATCAGGGAAGAAATTATTAACGTTGAAACACTAAAGCCAACTATACTCCCGAACGAGACACCCGGCATGACCTACAAACCACTTTACAAGATCGCCGAAGTGTGCACCATATTCCATGTGACCAAGCCGACTATTTATGACTGGGTTAAACATGGAAAGCTAAAGCCTTTTAAAATTCGGTCTCGAGTCTATTTTCTTTGGCAGGATATTGAGCAACTAATCAGGCCTAAGGTAAATGAGTAAGTATTTCTCCAACACAATCAAATCATCTTATTGGCCAGAATCTCTGGGAATGTGCCCTGAAGCACTTGCCAATTGGCTTGATTGAATAATTTGGGGCGATTCAATTACAAAAATAATTATTATAACCCGTTTATTAGTCTATAAAAATAAAAAAATGGCAGAATTCAAAAGAAGAAAACTGGTACTTAGTTCCGGTAAGCAGGTTAAATTATTTGGAAATAGTATGGCTATTAGCCCCAACCTTGAAATCGGCGAGGGTTATACCCCGAATATCTTTTCAAGTATTGAAGCCGAAGAGTCCGAGAAACCCACTCCCACTGTGTCGAATCCCCAAAAATTGACTTTGGAAGATCTCCAGGAATTGGCGGATTATAATATCCGGTTATGGATGGGATTAAAAGAGAATATCCGAAAATACGGAGTAAATAATTCTAAAATTTTCAATGGAGATAATTGTTGATTTTTGGTCTTTTCCTTCCAAAGCAAAGTGTCAGCCTTTTTCTAGATAGGGAAGGCCCTTGAATATTGAATGAGTTTCGTACGGACATGGATTGGCTCTATTAAGGAGTGGTTAAACTCGAAGACAGTTTTATAGGATAAGCGGAATAAGAGGAATATGTCGAAAATCTTAGATGTGAAATTTGGCAAAACGTAAGGCGAGCGGTGTTTTCGCTGCGCGAAAACTCTCTCCGCACCTCCCGGCGCGCGCTCGCCTTTTGCTCCCGTTGGTCGCCAAAAGGTCTGGAAAGAAGGAAAAAAGTGGAATGATGGATTTCGTGAAAGTGAATAGTAAGAAAGGGGGAAGGCCTAAAAAGGCGGTTGTAAGGGAAAGAACAACTGGTATTCGGCTCTCTAAGACCGAGCATTTTATTGTTCAGGAGAAAGCCAGAAAGGCGGGTTTGAGGCTGACTACGTATATACGGCAAACTGCCGTGGAAGGCCGGGTACAAACCCGTTTGACGACGGAAGAACAGGGATTCGTCCGGCAACTGATCGGTTTTTCTAACAATATAAACCAGATCGCCAGGGCCTGCCACCAGGAAGGGGTATTGAAGGGACTCCGATATTTTGAAGAGATAGGTGCCAAAATCGATCAGATTTTAAGAAGACTAAAAGTCTAAACCGGCAGCAGTGATCAGCAAGATTTGTACAGGACACAGTTTTTATGGATCGATCCGGTACGTCTGCCAGGAAAAAAAGAAGGCAGAAATTCTGGGTTTTGAAGGCGTAAGAGGTTATAACCAAAAGCTGATGGTCCAAGATTTTGAGAGACAGCATGGCTTAAGGCCAGAGAAAAAACAGGCCTGCTTTCACGGGATTTTGAGTTTCTATCCGGGCGAAAGACCTTCCGATGGCAAGATTTTGGAGATTGCCCGGAAATATCTGGCAGGTTTAAATATCCGAAACACCCAATATGTGTTTGTTAAACATACTGACAAAGCCCACCTACATCTCCACCTGATTGCAAATATGGTGGATAATACAGGGAGGACCATTTCAGATCGGTGGATCGCACTCAGGGGTAAAAAACAGGCTCAAAAGCTGACACTTGAATACAAACTAACTCAAAGTTTGTCCAAACATCTTTCCCGAACCGAGTATCAAAACCTTAGGGAACCGGAGAAATATCAGTATAAAATCTATGCCGCGGTGAAGCACCATTTGAGGGATAGTCGTTCCATGGATCAGCTTCAGGAACGACTCCAGCCGTTGGGTATTGAAATACAGTACAAGTATAAAGGCCATACTGAGGAAAAGCAAGGGATAAGTTTTCGGCTGGGAGAATACTGCTTTAAGGGAAGTAAAATCGATCGGCAGTTCTCCTTTGCCAATCTACAAAAGACATTTTCCATGACGGAGAAACAAGTTTTGGCCAGGAAATTAGACATCAAAACAACCAAATATGTTCCGGGATCAGGACCAGTATTCTATAGTGAATCCCAAAGGTTTGGAAAAGAAGTGAGCTATCAAATGCATAAAATACTTGATATTCTTTTAAGGCAGGAAGAAGATTATGAACAGATGTCCTATGAATTGTCGCAAGAGGCAAAAAGAAGACGCCGACGACATTTGAATGAGTGAGACTACTAGCTGATTTTAAAAATGAAAATTATTAATTGCATGAAATATGGATCAGATTTTACTCGAAACGGTTATTGACAAGTTGAATACTACCGCAGCCAGATTGGATAACCAGGAAGAAGAGCTTTTAGAAGTGTCAAAAAAGGTTCACACCTTAAACGATCAGACAAATTCCAATAATGCATTGGGCGAGCTGGTAAAACAGCTGCAGAATAGTATGATTTCCGTCCGGTGGCCTGTACGGGAAATGGAGAAAATATCTGAAAGACTGGCTCAAAATAATGAGCTTTTATCCAGTCCCAGGACGACTAAAAAGGTAGTCTATCATACTGTTGGTAGGTTAATTTGGATTCTTATAGGGCTTTTTATAGGTGCAATTCTTTTAACCATCGGATGGATGAACACCTCAAGGGAGATGGAGAAATATCGGATGAATGACCTTTTGTGGAGGTATATCAAAATTAATAATCAGGGCCAAAACCTGGATTACCTACAAGATGTCGAAAGAATTTACATCTCGGATCCTGGAAAAATGGAGTCAGCAGTTGAAAAGGAAGAGTTACACCTGAAGCAGCTGGACGAACTTGCTAAAAGAGCGCTTGAGATTGATCCGGCCTACTCTATTCAAAAAATAACTTCAACCGTACCTATGCCTATAAGCAAAAAGAAAAATTCGAATTCCAA
The DNA here is from genome assembly GCA_013289175.1 of Bacteroidota bacterium. Taxonomy (GTDB): domain Bacteria; phylum Bacteroidota; class Bacteroidia; order Chitinophagales; family Chitinophagaceae; genus Puia. Next base: position 8,051 of record JABDAN010000023.1, on the reverse strand, counting down.
ATGATAGTTGCTTATAATAAATAATTATATTTCGAAATTCCCGCAAAAAATCGTTTAATAATAAAAATCTCGAACAAATTCCTCTTAGCAATTGCAGATGAATGCACTGAATTGTCGTAAAGTTCACGATTTTCTCATGGGTTTCGGATGCACTTTCCACTACCATGATTATAGGTAATTGTGCCGATTTCTACTTTTTTAATAGTGTCTATTTCGGAAATTAAACCCATGGTTCTAATCAAAACAAACAACCTTATTGAGGCGTTGGGAAATTTATCTGAAAGTCTTGATGCGGCAGCAATTGATGTTCGTCCTATAGTTATGACATCATCAATTAATGTGATATTTGACGATGGAACGAAATTGTCAACTTGCATACTATTGTATTGCTCTTCTATTGAAGGTCTTTCATCTCCCTTGTAAAAAAGCGATGACTTCCTAATTGCATAACTTCTCTTTAAACATGTTGAAACATTTCCAAGGTTAAATGATGCTAACATCTTTGCAATTTCGTAAGCAGGCCATAGGTCTGATTCCCTGGTAGGAGAACTTCTTGGCATAGGAATGAGAGTAACCTCTTTGTTTAGAAACTCTTTTAAAAATTCGCTGTGCTCGGAAATTATTTCTTTGAACCTCGGGGCGTGCTCGTTTATTCTACCCCCCTTTATTGCGTCGGTTACTTTTTTTGATCTTTTTGAAATGTCGGAAGATCCTCTTGGTGAGTACTGAAGTAAATTAGCAAAATTGAGTAAGTCAAGCATACTCTAATCTTGCTGTTATATTAGGAATAAATTCTAAAAATGAAGGCAGTAATTCACATGTTAACTCCTGCGCTCCGTACTTTACCATTTCTTTTGGCCAACTGAGATCCTTATTTTCAAGGACACTTTTCATGATGAAAATAAATCTTCCTAATCTCAAAGCTTCCCAGCCCTGATGCCTGGTTCCGCTTGCCTCAGAAGCTTCAACGATAATTGTAGCATCGCTCAATAAGGCCATTGTCCTGTTCCTCATAGGGAAATTTTCTTTCTTTGTTGGATATCCTTTGCCAAATTGAGAAATAGCGAGATGATCTTTTTTTATTATGTCCAGAAGGTTCCGGTTTTTTGCCGGATAAGCTACATCAAGTGGGGTGCCCAATACTGCGATAGTTTTGCCCCCATTCTTGATAGCGGTTTCATGTGCAACAGTATCAATGCCCTCCGCCAACCCACTCAGTACAATTGCGCCATGTTTTACTAAAGTTTTAGCCAAACACTTAGCGTCTTCAATTCCTTGTTGGGTCGGCTTTCTTGAACCTACTATTGACACCTTTAACCCTGAATAGATCAATGACGCGTCTCCCTCAACAAACAAATTAGGTGGGGCGTATTTTTTTTCAAAATCCGTAAAAGTTTCAAATAGTTTTTTGTAAGCAAAATTGTTCATACTGAATGGCTTTCGGTGTAAAAATACTAAATTTTTTAGTAAAACTATACTAAATCATTTACCGTCAAACTATTATTCAAAAAAAAGGCTGATTTTACACATTTGTGCATAAAGAATAGCTGTAGGGTCAATAAAATAATATCTTTTTCTCCTAATTTTGATATTACTGGAGTGTCCTACTTCAAACAAACTATATACATACTTATGCAGGGCGAGGTGTACTGACCTATGACCCCTGCAAGGCGGGAAAACCGAAGTTATTTTAATTCTCCCCCGTTTTTACACAGAATTTTCCACATTTGTGAATTTCCATGTGGCATAGTGTCTTAATCTAGCTTCTAATTTCGTTTTTATAGGAATTTATCATATCTACAAGGTTTAGATCTGAATACAAGACATGGGCTCTTCCCGACTGTTATAATAGCTGATAATTTTTGCCTTATTCAATAGCTATTTCATTTTTGCAACAACATATAATCATATGTAAATTAACGACTTATATCGATAATGGTGCTCAAAATACCTGAATTACCGTATCTCCATCACCATAATGACCCACATTGCTTCTATCAGTCGTTCGAGATGCTCACAATCCATGTAAAGCTTACTTCTATCGGAAATGGTAGAACAGAAACTTTCATCACGAATACTGGCTTGTAATAGTTCATGTAGCTTGCCTTTCCAATGCGAAATCGGCTGATGATCGAAAAAAGCCCGTATGGCCATCCGCGGCTTGACCCACTCCACTGGCCTCAACTTATAGGGAAACTGGTCCCAGTCTTTTACCTTCTTGTATAGAACTTTAGCTTTATTGAGAACTTTGCCATCCAGTTTTGTGTTCTGCACCTCCTTTCCATTTTCTACTTCTTGGTTTAAAGTAAATGCAGCATCAATTAATTTATCGATCCTTTCATATGCAAAAACCAACTGTGAAGGGTAATGCTTTTTTACGATCAAATCGTCAGGGAAGGCGGCCTCAAATAATCTGTTCAAGTCGTCCCTGCCATCCTGGACCTCGCCATCCAGAAAAAACTGGTTTATAATTGTATAAGGATCATCTGAATAATTCTCTACCTCATTTTCCCTACAACTTTCACTATTCTCGTCCTCAGATTTAGGATTTAAAATATCCGTGTTTGGCCGCAGGTGGTTTGGTTTGACTACGCGCACCTCAACAAGGTGAGAAGCTTCGACTAATTTTTGCAATTGCTTATGGATTTCCAGATAATCGTAATCTATACCGGTCTCATTACCGAAAGCCTCAAGTGCGAAGGAAATGACTTCTTTAAATTCTTTAAGCCATGTTTGTATGTCCTTATACTCGAAAAATCGTTCATAAGCCTTATAAGGATTTAAGAATTCGTCCTTAGTTAAATATCTCGGAAAAAATTCCCAGGCAGCACTCTTCCTATGCCATCCAAAATAGGAACTTGGATCCACACCATTATCAAATGCCGAACCAGCTACTATAGCTTTCTTTTTTCTCTTGATCCTGTCTTTTCCCTTTTTCACAAATAAATAGGCCGCGCAGATTAGTTCAAGCATGCGATCTTGAAAAAACAGCAAGCTTCCAGGCGCGGCCTTTTTCCAGAAGTCTTCGCTATATGCAGCTTTTAACATAGATGAAATATATTTTCGGTAGTGTTCAAGCGATGCCGCGGAGAAGAACTCTCCTATAGTTTTATATGGATCATTTGTTTTTTCCTCAATACCAAATAAAGAATCTGCAAGTAGATTCTTATTAATTTTTTTTATCATAGATAGAGATTATAATGTTAAACAATGTAATTATTACCTTCTCTAATTGCCTCAATCTTTTCAAAGAAGATTGTGCGTGTCATTTCAAGTAATGTTGTCGTGCGCTCGACAAGCATTTGAAGAACTTCTTTACCAATCTGGAAGTTATTTTTATAACGGCCGTAGATGTAGGCTTTGTGCAGGGTTTGATATAGTTGTATTTCCGCGTCCGTGTTCCTTGGAAACACGGTATAAAAGTCTCGAGATAACCGCCGGGCATACAGAAATAGCTTGTTGAGATTATGAGTTTGGAGCCTGTAGCCAATTAAAGGGGTGAGAAAGGCATTTAGAGCCTGTTCGACTGTTTGATGGAGCATGAAGGCAGCTAATTGGTTATCCCCCGTTATTCGGTAACTAAGGGCGCCAGATAAAAAACTTTTAGCTCTTGAATATTGACAGTTAAATTCCTTCTCCAATTCTTCAACTCCCAGGGCAGGTACATTAGCAATTGTATTTGACAAAGGGTTGTCAATTCCATTGAAGACAAGATTTTCTGCTTTGCACAAAGCTGAAAAGAAAATATTACCCTGTATTAAAAGTTGCTTTATAACGTCCGTTTTATGAACAGAGGCAGTCACCATAGCTAAATCATGACATCGATTAGCAATCAAACTTTCAAATTCGTGCATCGGCTTTTTGCAAGTTGAATTTATCAGTACCAATAAGTCGTATTCTGGCCCTAATGATTGAGGAAATGCGGAGTACGTACCGAGAAGAAAGATCATTTCTGCATGCATTGATTCACATATTGAGTATATAATTGGATCGATGGGTTCAAAAGCTCTGAAAGTGCCAAAAATGAAATCCAGTCTGGTTTCCTGGTTATTCGTCATATTTTTCATACGACCTATTTTAATTTGTGATGGAATGTGTATCCAGGAAAAGGATAACCCATAGAGAGAATAAAAAAGACGTGGGTTAGTCCTTATAGATTCTGAAGGATTGCGACACCCTTGATCTCAAATAAGAACGCCCACGCCGTAACGTGAGCGATTTACCTTATTTTCTCGAAATCAAATGAAAAGTCGCAATTTTCAGAATCTGAGAATAAAGCAAACACGCTTATTAATATTATGTGCTTGCGAAATTATATTAAATTTTAGCTATCGTCAATCAATTGAAGCATATTAAGGTGCTTGAACTTAAATATACACATTAGTGATTAATTCACCAATTATAGTCATATTTAATCCATTATTGGCGATATGAGTAATACCTAATAAATTGTCTATCAATCATTAGGGACCGAATGTCAAAAAAGGAAAAAATAAATTTGAACAGGTTAAGAATTGTTCTTGCAGAGCGTAATAAAACTAATAGATGGTTGGCCGATGCACTGGACGTGACAGAAGGAACAGTTTCAAAGTGGGTAACAAATACACATCAGCCGCCTTTGGAAAGACTTTACCAGATCTCACTGATATTTAAAATTGATATTCATGAGCTAATTGAATCAACTTTAAATAAAAAATAAGAGATTACATTAATAATTTACCGGTGCATTTATATTTTTCGATTGCAAATCTTTTAATATTTTTAAATTGATCGAGTCTTTGTACAAGATTTGTATTCATTCCTGTTAATTAAATAATCGCGGTTATTGGGCGACTTGACAAAAATTAATTCTTGAAAAATGTACGTTAGTAAGGTAAAAATCAAAAACTTCAAATGTTTTAAAGAATCTCTTTTCTTATGCTTAAACAACGATTAAATATACTTGTTGGAAACAAAGAATCTGAGAAGTCCACCATGCTATAAGTAATTCACTTAACCCTTTTTGGCTTATCTAATGGGGTATTTCCAAAATGAATTATACTAATACTTTTTCAATAACAAAGCTGTAGTTGAATATAAAACAAGTCTGAATACTGAGCATCCAATGAATGTACCCGAAATATTGCTTGAAGTGTTAATTGCCGGAGACGGCTTACCATTTCTCGAAGGTGATGGAAATAGGGAAAAGAAAAAAGAATGTGGTATTGTATCAAGAATTGAGCTTGACAAAAATACAAAAGCTAGTATAATGAGTATATTAAGGGGCGAGCCATAAAAAGTTAGATGGTTTTATGATTCTTCCATTTGACGATCAAAGGATTGTCGAATTAGCTCCATCGCATAATCTAAATTTTTGATTTCATAAACGCCAAACTCAACATTGCCATTACCCCACCGTCCCAGATCAGTAATATCTTTACAAAGATTTTTAGGATCAATAATGTCTTTGAAATCCATATTTAGTGACAAGCGAAGCCTGGCTTTTTGCGGTACGATATCGACAAAATTAGTAACTGACTTATAAGCAATGTATAGTTTTTTAAACTCTTCTTTAACCGACGAATCAATATTGAGAATTCGTTTGCGAAGTGCTTCGAAAGTCGATAATAGGTCGCCTCGAAGATGTTCAAAATTATCAATGCTGTATTTATTGAATTCTTGCTCATCCTGACTCTGATACTTAATTAGAACGTTACGCTCCAATGCCGGTGCATGCCAAACAAGTAAGGCTTTTTCTGCTAACATTTGGGCACGCTCTTTTATCTGATCTTCGCTCCATAAGTCAACTTGTCTCAAATAATCATTTAATCTGATAGGGCTATGATCAAAACCGCCTTCCGCTGTTTTCTTGAATGCAAAAGGGCGATCACTTAATTCCGAATTATAACCTGTAAGAGTAATATTACCTATGGTGTGTAAATACCTCTCTTGAACTTCTTTCCAGTTTTCTCCTAACATGGTTTGCCATGAGGAAGATAAATTTTGATTTTGAGGCATCACATGTTCGATAGTATACTCATCAATTGCGACCGGCTCTTTACGCCTAAAGTTTTCTAACTTGTCAAGCATATAATTACGGGTTCGGAAATTGTAGACGTCTTTAATGACAAATGCAGTCAAAAATTCATGGTCGGATGGAAACCGTTTATAGCTCTCTAATGATTGATATGCTGCTTTCACGCTCTCTAAATAGTTATCAACTACTACGTTTCGATATAAAGTTAAAAAAGTTTTATTAAGACTATTTGTAGGCACTCCACATATAGCACGTCGAAAAACGTAATTTTCTGTAAGTTGCAGAATTTCCCCGAAATCCTCAATAGAAAGTCGTTTATTTGAATAATCATTAAATACTGCCAGAAGAAATGGATAACTAACTGCCACTTGAAGCTTTGACAAATTTTTAAATAGCACTTTCAGTTTCGGCCCTTTAACTGTATGAAGAACCATGTCAACATAGTAGCAAGAAAAATTATAAATATCTTTAACTAGCTCATGAATGTTTTGGGGTGCCTTTCCACTTTGAACATAATTCTTGAAGAAATCATAAACCTGATCAATATTTGGAATTATTCCAGTTTTTACGGATAAATAGTCCCGCATAAATTTATCAAATATTGAAGAATACTCATTTCCGTAGCTTGATTCCATCGGATGCCAGAAACATTCATATAATTCTGTTTGGATCGTTACGTCCTGACCCATTAGAATGAAGTTTCTAATTAGATCTGCTTGGGATAATCTAAGGCCTGTAGAGTTTAGACTTTCAAAAATTAATTGCGGATTATCTTTATCTCGTTCTAGAGCAACGTCTACGACAAATAGCCGCTGAATACCGGAATAAATAAATGCTACATTTTCAACGTTAATTTGTTCTTTGAAAAATGCATAATTTTCTACTACTCGGAGTGACGCATCTTTTGGCAGTGGATTACCTTTTATCAGCGCTTTAATAGTTTCTTTATCTCGGCGGGTAAGCAATAACTTAAAATGTAGACCTCCGTCTTCATCAGCATTTAGCAAATAATAATTTTGAAGTTTTGTTGGAGTTGTATCAATCGAAATTCCTTTTTCTTTAATGAAGTGTGCTAGGGCTGCGACTAATAAACTTACTGTAGTTAGTCGTTGTTGCCCATCGATCAGCAGTAATTTAGGAATGCCGGTGGTATTTTGAATGTTCTCTTGGAAGTAGACAATTGAACCTACAAAATGTCCTGGAGCATTAAGTTCACGGCTCGCTCTAATAATATCCTGTAATAATTTTGTGCATTGTGTTAGATACCAATTATAAGTTCGCTGATAGATAGGAACCACAAATTGTTTCGGGCCACTAATTAGTGAAAGTAGATTTGCTTCAGTTGCTTTCATTTTTTTTTGTTGATAATTGCGCTAACAAAATTCCAGACTTACTTTGTAGTTTTAGCATCTGCAAGTCTAGTTCCGCACAGCTTTTTCACGGACGTAAACAAATCTCAACTGCTTCGGTAACATTTTTAACGTGAGTTGGAAATGGTTTACCGTTTTTTAGGTTCCAAATCGTAAATCCCTCAGGCTCAAGTTTTTGAATTTTGTCATCCCATTTCCCTTTTGTAACAAGCTTTATTATTATATCAGGGCCTTTTCCTATTTTGGAAATATGAAATAGCTTTCTTCCTGCATCTTCAACTATTAAGTGATCGCCTTTCGTGTCGATAACAATTATGGCCTTATTAACCCAGACTACAAAATCGGGATTGAAATTTTTGCTTCCTCCTTTTGATAGAAGTGGAATTTCAAAAAGTCCACGTGTAGAATTCCTAAACCAAACCTTGTTAGATTTATCCAAGGCAATTGCGAATTCTTTTTCCAAAGAATTTAAGTCACTATAGCCTTCATGTAATGCATTGGAAAACTTTACTGTTTCATTTGGGTCAACAACGATAGCTGGTACATTTAGTGGATTTGCAAAATTCTGAATTACGGAAGAATTTTCAATATAAGAAGTAACTACCTTGTTTGCAGATTCTTGAATATATTCCGCAGCAGGGCTATTATATTCAATCAAAGCATCG
>JABDAN010000022.1 GCA_013289175.1 Bacteroidota bacterium | reverse complement strand
GCTTTGAAGGGTATAAATTTCGGGGACCTGGTTGGTATTCAGGGCAAAAGCGTCCACCTCACCGGCTTTGATGGCTTCAATCAGTTGTTCAGATTCAGCCAACCGGCTTTCCAGATGCTCGATTTTCAATAAAAGATCCTCCCTGGATTCGGGCTGCATGACTAATTATTTAAATAGAATTCCCAACCCCTTGATGACTTTTTCGCTGTCGGCAAATGTTCCGACCAGGGTCTTTTTAGGCAAAGGAAATCGTTTAACCAAGGACGGACTGAAAACGATTTGTTGTTCAGCAGCCAGTTCCGGATGTTTATAGAGATCGATAATTTCAAGTTCAAAAGAATTTTCCAGCTGATCGGCACATATCCGGTTTATATTTTCAATCGCCTCCATGGATTTGGGAGACATGCCCGAGACGTAGAGCACCAAAACCAGTTTGTCTTCGGTTGTTGCCAAGAGGCGCTTTTTTTTGTTCATTATTCCACGTTTTTTATACCAACCGGCCGAATATTTAGGCCGACCAGTACTTTTTCTTCATTGGACAAATCCCCAATAATTTTTCGCAGCGGCTCCGGGAACTTTCGCACCAGTGTCGGTATGGCAAATATTTGATCCCCTTCCGCCAACTGGGGATTTTTTAAAAGATCAACAATCTCGATGGTATATTTTCCAGCGAGGTGTTCCTTGCAGTACTTAGTGATGTTTTTTAAAGCGAGTACGGATTTTGGTGTCTGACCTGCTATATAAAGCCGAAGCTCCCAGATTTCATTGTCCATATGTCTTTTGCGATTATTTAGCGCTGCTGTTATTTTTCAGTTTAATGCCTTTGTCACCGATTACAAATTCGTTGATCTCATTGGAATGTCCCATCCCGCGGGATTTAACGATGGACAGGGTCCTTGACCGAATACCCGCGTCGGAATGGTTGGTCAACCGGATCCAGGTATCCGCCAAGGAGGACACCGCATCCACCGTAAAGTCAAAATAATCGGCTGACTGTGGGTGGGTAAGTGCCGTGAAAAAGGCATTGATCTGATTGACTTTTAACAGATCCATCAACCGCACCAGCATCGCCCTGACTTCGCTGTTGTTTCCCACCGTTACCAGACTACTGATGGGATCGATTATGACGGTTTTCGGTTTATGCTCTGATATGAGTTTATGTATTACCAGCAAATGCATCTCCAGACCGCTGAGAGAGGGCCTGGAAGAATGGATATTCAATAGTCCCGATTTGATAAAGGGTTTCAGTTTTAATCCAACGGATTGCATGTTGCGTATCAGTTGGTCAGGCGACTCTTCAAAAGAAAAAAACAGTACGGGTTCCTTGCGCTCGCAGCTGCTCAGCGCAAAATACGTGGCCAGCATGGTTTTCGACGTACCGGCTGACCCGGTGACCAGGGTGCTGTTTCCCCGGAAAAAACCGTTTCCTTTAAACAATTTATCCAATCCGGCGTGCCCGTAAGAAAGTATTTCTGACGACGTCGAGTGGTTCAGTTTCAAAGAGGTAATCGGTAGTACGGAAATTCCCGATTCGTCTATCAGGAATGGATATTCATTCGTTCCGTGCATGGATCCCCGATATTTAACAATGCGGAGCCTCCGGGTCGCAATTTGATCGATCACCCGGAAATCAAGCAAAATAACACAGTCGGAAACATATTCTTCTAGGCCTTGCCGGGTTAATGTGCTTTCTCCCCGTTCCCCGGTAATGATGGCCGTAACCCCTTTGTCTTTAAGCCATTGGAAAAGCCGCTTCAATTCAGACCTGAGCAGGGTAGTGTTCTCCATACCGCCAAACAAGGATTCGATGGTATCCAGTACAACCCGCTTGGCACCAATTTGATCGATGGCATAGTTCAACCGGATAAAGAGGCCTTCCAAATCGTATTCACCGGTTTCCTGAATCTCTGTTTTTTCTATATGAATGTGGTCTATCCGCAGCTTTTTTTCGCCTATCATCTTTTCCAGATCGAATCCGAGGGACTGGACATTGGCGGCGAGATCCTTTACGGTTTCTTCGAAAGAAACAAATACACCCGGTTCATGGTATTCGGTAATGCCTTTCACCAAAAACTGGATACCCATGAGTGTTTTACCACAACCGGCGCTTCCGCAAATGAGCGTCGGACGTCCCTTGGGCAGACCGCCTCCGGTGATTTCATCCAATCCTTCGATGCCAGATGGTGTTTTTGGGAAAATTTCCTTTAAGGACAATTTCATGGTCATCTACGATTTTCTTTTTTAATAAGGTATCAAATATATAGTAGGCTGACGAGCATATTCCAAAGTGCTTGAATTAATTGTCAGCGCCAATGGCTTGCCTGTGTAATTAATTCCACAGTCCCGGGTCGCAATTTTGCAATCCAGGGAATACACCATTCACCACTTATATGGAAAAGACCCAGGTCGCCTTCGAGTTTTTAAAAAAGGAATATGCCGCCGATATTGAATACTTCGAACCTCCCGGTGTCATGCCCTATTTTAAAGCCGTTATTTCAGATGACCCGCTGATATCCCAATTCGGTAAGATCCATAATTTTAAAGAAGAGATGCGCAATGGATGGATCGTACTGAAACCAGCCATCGATCCGCAAGGCAAATACCATGCATATTTTTGGACCTGTTTGATGGCTTCCATTTACATCTTGCTGCTGGATAAGGAGGTTAACTTTTCTACCATGCGTTGACTGCATGGGTTCATTTCAGGACTTTCGGGAAAAACAAGGACCCCGTCCGTATGGTTTTATCCCGCAGACAGAAAGAAAACGACCGCAGGATCCAGCATCTTAAGACAAGTCAAAACCAAAACCCTGCTCCCTGGTTATTTTTTCATTCGGTTGGAAGCCGATTTTTTTGCTGCTTTTTTTGCCTTCCGCGCAAATTTTGAAAGGGGTTTTTTAGGAGAAGGCTTTTTCGCGTTCTTTTTCACAGTCGGTTTTTTCGCCGTTTTTTTGGTAGCCGGCCCTTTCTTTTTTGCTGCACTCTTTTTTTTAATGGCTTTTTTTACGACTTTAATTTCTTTGGCAACGGTTTCGGCGACCGCATCCTTGGCGTCAACCAAATGAGAACCGATACTGTGAAGGATTTCACCAGCCTTATGCATAAAACTGCTTTCTTCTGAAGCTGCTGGTTGGGGTTTGGGTGATTTTTTTTCCATATTTAAACGGTTGATTGATTACTAAATAATGGCTAACCAAGGTGAACCAACTCATTTCGGAGATTTGACCTGCTCTTATCGGCCTTCTCAAATCCCTACAAGGTATCCCATCCATGAAATGTCGATAAAGGGACCTGCTGTATAGGTTTTTCTAGAGTTTACAATATCGTGCCATGGCCCTTGAACAGGAGAATCGTGGAAATCCGCGAGCAGCTTTCCGAGTCCTGTGGCCTAATTAAATGCCAACCCCAAAGGGCGTAACTACCGCGGCATTGGCACAAGTCTTGAAATCCAAATTTGAGTGAAAACCAATTTTATGCAAGAAGAGACTAAAATTCACCGCCGGCAAGTGATAGGAGGATTGGGCGCTACATTGGCTGCCGCGGCTGTTTCCCCTGCGTTTGCTTCGCCAAAGAAAGTGGAAGTGACCCATCATTCCGAAGGACTGGTAGATCCCACGACAAAATATCCCCAACCGCCTTTTCCCAGTCAATCCCAGCCCTGGCCTGGCTTGGTAAGTAAAATGCAGCCGAGACCTGATCACGGCGAAACCAGTTATAGGGGTTCTGGCCGGCTTGCAGGTAGAAAGGCCTTGATTACCGGAGGTGATTCGGGCATGGGTCGGGCAGCAGCGATTGCTTATGCCAGAGAGGGAGCAGACATAGTCATCAATTATTTCCCGAGCGAAGAACCCGATGCCCAAGACGTAATCGCCTTGATCATTGCCGAAGGCAGAAAAGGTATTGGAATACCGGGTGACATTCGGGAAGAGGCCTTTTGTCAAAAACTCGTGGAACAATCTGTACAAGCACTGGGTGGTTTGGATATCATCGTCAACAATGCGGGGCGACAACAGACCCATGCATCCATACTGGATATCTCAACCGAACAGTTCGACTGGACCATGAAGACAAATATTTACGCACCTTTTTGGATCATCAAAGCGGCGCTCCCACATCTTCAACCGGGATCAGCTATCATTGGTACCACATCGGAACAAGCTTATGATCCTTCCGCAGATCTATACGACTATGCGCAGACCAAAGCCGCGACCACGAACTACATCAAATCACTGGCAAAACAATTAGGCCCCAAAGGAATACGGGTGAACGGAGTGGCGCCGGGTCCGATCTGGACAGCGCTTCAAGTGAGTGGCGGAGCAACGCAGGAAAAGCTGGTTAAATTTGGCGGGGACACGCCGATGGGAAGACCTGGTCAACCGGCCGAGCTGGCCTCTATTTATGTGCAACTCGCCGACAACAGCGGAAGTTATGCCACAGGGCAGGTATATGGATCGTCCGGTGGAAAAGGTCAGCCATAACAAAACCAAGTGATCGGATATTAGGAAACCTAAAAAACTTGCGACTCCACTGAGTCAGAGAATTTAATCAGTTATAAAATCCCGGGTCGGGTGGGCTTGAACTGGGCTTAATGCTGCTTTATATAAAAGTAACCGAGCGATAAAATCTAGCTGTTTCAGAAATTCGTAGATGACATATGATGGATAAGGGATCTTGGACAGTCCTGAGCCTGAAAGTTATTTTGGCTGCGGGCACCGTGATAATTGGTTTGTTGGCTATCCTCAATAAGATACCGGAATGGTTGATTATCTTTCCGGCGGCTCCTTATGTGTTTTTTGCAGTTAAACGGATGGTAAACAGAAATTAGGTTGATCTACTTATTTACCTCCGGCACAAGCGTGTCGCCCGGCCTCGCGGGTGCTAACCATAAAGCTGAAAGACACAAGCAAAGGTTGGCAACCTGGGAAAGAATGAATGCTTTAAAGGAAGGCGACCACCCGGGAAAATAAAATTTTATCATTCATTGTCCGTCAAAATGGATTCCCGGTTCATACTGGTGGTTGAAGCAGGTGCGTTGTCTAAGACCGTCTTTCCTTGTGATTCCGCATGGTTTATTTGATCCTGGACCTCTTCTGTCCAATCCTTTACCGCTTCTTTTAATTTTTGTCTGGTTTCAGACCCTTTCCGCGGTGCAATCAGTATTCCAATCGCCACACCTGTCAACAGAAGATAGAATGCTTTTTTCATAACCTATTTTCTGTTATCAAAGCAAAATTTAGACCGGCTCCCCTGGTCCGTGATTTGAAGCAACTTGAATATCCCCTACCTTAAATTGATAATATGAGAAAATCAGTGTTGGTCATCGAAGATGAACCCGATCTGTGTGAATTTATTGCGATCGGACTCAGCAAAGAGGGTTTTATCGTGGATTGCGCTTATAGTTTGGCCGAGGCAGCCGAAAAATTAGGTCGCCATCCCGATGTCGTACTGCTGGATAACCATCTTCCCGATGGAACAGGCTTAGAGTACATTCAGATGCACCCGGTCGATTTTATGAAAAGTATCGTGGTGATGATCTCGGCAGATAACAGCCAAGACCTGCAAAAGGGAGCCTCCTTTGAAGGGATAGAAGCTTTTCTGCCCAAACCCTTTTCAATGTTCAGAATGAAAGAAACGATTTATGCGAACATCAGAAAAAATGAAAACTAATTAATCATTCCCTCCATGTCCTTGGATACTTTTCCTTTTTCATATAGTAATGAGCAACATGAAGCCAAAGCTGAAAGCCTCCCCAGTTCGAATGGATATAGAAAATATCGGCTCGATTTCCCCAATATACAAAGCATTGTAGAAGGAAGTGTGTATGTAAGTGAAACGCCGGAAGGAGAATGGAAAATTGAAAAAATTATGAGTGCCGATCCGGTCCATGAAGAATTTCTGCATGATATTGCCCAGGGATTCGTCGAATTCATCGACAATCAGAAGAGTCAATAGTTGACCGGTTTATGTAGGGAATTAAATTCGTGCGGACATTTATAAAAATTCATGTTAATCAAGTGTGAATCGGGCAGGTGGGATAGGAGAATAAGGAAAAAGAAAGGTTAGTTTTAAGAATCCATGGCATCCATTAAGGTTCCTCCTTTTTTATCCCTCGGCATTGCAGGAATTGTCCTTTCCATCTTATTTAGTGTTGAAGTTTCTGCCCAAAACAATTATGAAATCCAGGTCTATGCCTCTCAGACCCAAGCCATTCATTCCACCATGTTTGAGTTACACAGCAACTATACTTTCGATGGAACTACTCAAGTCATCGATGGTGTTATCCCAGATAACCATTCGTTGCATGAAACCCTGGAAATTACTACGGGCATTACACCCGTATTTGAAATCGGAGCTTATCTTTTTACAAATTACACACCCGGCTATGGTTATCAGATTGTAGGAACCCATATAAGACCCCGGGCAATGGCCCCTGCAGATTGGGGAATACCTTTTGGATTAAGTCTCTCCCTGGAATTCGGATATCAGAAACCTGCCTACGCCAATGAGACTTGGAGCTTGGAAATAAGACCGATTCTGGATAAACAATGGGATAAATTATATGTCTCCCTCAATCCTACTTTTGGTATTTCATTAAAAAGCCAGTACAATACTTCCGTTCCTACCTTTGAACCGAATGTGAAAATATCCTATGCCCTATGGAAAAATGCGGCATTGGGCATAGAGTACTATGGCGATATGGGACCGGTCAATCAGTTTGATCAGGGGAGCCAGCAAAATCACGCAATATTCATCGCCTATGATCTGTTGAACAATTCAAAATGGGAACTAAATATAGGTGCGGGATTCGGGCTTACTCCGGCAACCGATCCTTTTGTATTTAAAGTAATAATAGGTAGAAAAGTCAGATGGAAATAAGGGGAATTATGGTTGATAGCCAATTTCTTTTCTTGCTGAAGCCGTCCACTCTTTAATCATGTGCATCTGTTCGCTGTCCAGGATGGCATATCTATGAATAAATGTATAGGTGGATAACGGCATTTCTTTATTGTCCACTGTTTCTGCAATATCCTTCATGCGGTGATCGAGTTTCTTTTTGCTGAAACTGGATAAATCAGAAAAATTAATTGCCCGTTTACCGTCATCGATGTGGTTTTTCAGCCAGAGGCCTACCGGATTAAAATTCACATACCACGGATATACGGTATGATTTGAATGACAGTCATAACAAGAAGTCTTCAATATCTTCATGACCGAATCGGGTACCCGAACATAATGGGTAATATCGGTTGAAGCTTCAGCCAAACCGTTGTTGCGGGCCGGACGAATGAATTGCATGCCCACTAAAACAACGAGTAATACAATCAATATCTTTCGGATCATTTATTTCAAGTTAAAGTCTCTTTTGGATTAAAAAATCATCCATTTATTAGAACGATTGGTGATGCTTTGGCTGGACACACTAAGGCAGGACGGGGGATGATCTTATCTAAAAGTAAGATTTAAAGAAATAATATTTGCGTTCAGATCCGTGGTTTGCATATAATGGCTATACCTCAATTCGAGCACTTTCAATCCGCTCATTAAAATTCCCTTAGGGGGTGCCAATCTCAAACCCGCTCCGAGTAAAGTACTGGTAAAGGAAGCCAGCGCATAATTGCTGGTAAAATACTGCTCTTGCTCCGTGTGTTGCTGATAAGGAGCGAAATACCTCGCGGCCGATTGGATATAGAGTCTATAAAAGGGGGATATAGAGGTAAAAGGGGTAATCTTAACCGGGACTTCCAGGTTGAAAGTATTGGAAACCAGTCCCCAGCTGTCTGCGTAAAAGCGGTAATAGGACCGAAGGATGATATTGTCCCCTAAAAAATAATTGAGTCTGAATCCGATGGGCAATTTAAGCCTTTGGGATGGAAGGCTTTCAATCGTATCTTTTCCGGTGTTATAAAATACACGGTGAAAGGGCAGACCGAGATAGCCGGTTTGATATACGGCATCGAGTTCAACACTTCCCTGCATCCGCTGGTTGATGATCTGTGTAAAGGACAGGGAAGCGGTCAGCGTAGTTCTTGGGCTGGTGGGGGTTTGCTGCTTATGGCTCTTGGTATTACCCACCAGTTGACCATTGGTATATATAAAGGCTTGTGTCTGGCCGCTGGCGGAGGTTTTGTACACGATGCTGTCTGAGCTTTGTGTGTTTTTCACCGAATCGACGGGATAAAATTCGGCTGGATAGATCATATTGATCTTATCAAAAAATCCAACCATTTTCAAACTGAATTCGCCGTTTGACTTATTTTTTTTGGATACGGAAGCATTTAACCCAAAGGAATGATAATAATCGTGCTCCGCAGAATAATATGCACCCAACGCGAAGGAGGTTCCTTTTTGTTCGTTTTCTCTGGTCCAGGTCAGCGTTGGATAAATTCTTGTACCGTTGTTCTTTGAGGTGCCATTAGAATCTACATAGGCTTGAGATGCGGCCGTATGGTAGTCTATACCCAGACCGATGGCCAGTGTATTTTTGCGTTTATTTTTGTCCCATCCAATCAGGGTCACATCCAGACCGGTCGCAAAATCAGTTACATCGGCAATTCCCCTGGGCCCAGGCTCACCACCCATGACGGCCGATTTGTCGGCGGTTTGGTCATAGTAGCTGGTTACAAAATTGATCTCATCCAGTTTCAATTTTTTTGGTTTATAGCCAGAACTGTCGGCGGCATTGGTTTGCGAAAAAGCCTGTACCATAGCCAGGTACATGCCGATTACTGAAAGGGATAATTTTTTCATTCGAATTTTCTGGATGCCATATTTTAATTACAACCACAACCACCGCCTGTTTTCCCGCTGTTTGCACCGGACGAACCTTCCCGGTATGATTCAGCATTCAACTCGTTTTTTTCAACATGTCGGTTTGAAAGCGTCATTTCCGAATCATTGATCCGGTTTTTTTGGTATGCTTTTACCGTTGTACAGGATAGAAAACCAGTCATTACAATAAATCCAAGGAAGTACTTTTTCATATCGTGAGTTTATCTTCTAACTAAAATGAATGTTTTTTGACGCAAAAATTTTGTCTTCATCATCCACTACAATGGCTTCCAGATCATGAATCTGATTGATCATGTCAAGCCCTGCGTGGATTCCCATGATCATGACTGGTGTGGCCATGGCATCCGCTACTTCTGCATTGGTGCTCAGGATGGTTACACTTTTGATGCCCCTGATGGGCAGGCCGGTCCTTGGGTTGATGGTATGCGAATATTTTTTTCCATTCACCAGGATGAACTTTTCATAGTTACCTGAAGTGGCAACCGCCATATCGGTAATGTTCAAATAGGAGAATATTTTTTCTTTGGCATTCGGATTGGCTATCCCGATCGTCCATGGTTTTCCGTTGGGCTGAAGTCCCCATGTCGTCATGTCTCCTGATGCATTCACAATTCCACTTTCTACTCCTTTGTTTTTCATAATCTGTTTTGCTTTCTCGGCAGCATATCCCTTTCCAATTCCGCCAAATCCGATTCGCATGCCTTTTTCTTTTAGCATCACCGAGTTTTGGGTAGGATCCAACAGTACATTTTTATAATTGATCAATCTGGACATCTTCTTGGCGGTGGCTGCGTCAGGCAGCTGATTCATATTGGCATCAAAATTCCAAAGCGTTTTATCGACCGAACCGTACGTGATATCAAAAGCACCTTGAGTAATTTCGGAAATCCTGATCGACCGCTGAATGAGATCAAACGTTTCCCGACTTACGACTACCGGTTTTATCCCGGCATGGCGGTTAATGAAGGCCGTTTCACTGTCTTCGCTGAAGGTCGTCAGCAGTTTCTCTATTCTTTGAATCTCTTCAATACCTGCCGCGATCGCTTCCTGAGCCCATGCTTCAGATTCGCTTACGGCACTTAGTTGAAAACGGTTGCCCATCAATTTCAGGCTCTTATGATAAACATGGGTGGCCATTTATTTATTGGACGTATATATTTCGTTGTGGATATCCTGAATAAAACTTTCCGGTGTTTCATTGGGCAGACCTTCCCATCTGCCCAAAACCTTTCCTTCGCTATTCAGTAATAAAGTATAAGGAAATATTCCTTTTTCATTGTACTTGTCTGCCATCCCATCATTTATTTTTTGCTGATCGGCGGAGGGCTGATTTTTTTTATTTCGTGGGAAATCTGCATTCACCAGCACCAGTTCAGAATCCGCCATGGTTCTAAAGATGTCCGTATCGAAAAACTCCTTTTTAAGTCGGATGCAGGGACCACACCAGTCTGATCCGGAAAAATTGAGTAAAATATATTTGTGTTCGGTTTTTGCAAGCTGCATGGCTTCATCGAGGTTATGGTACCACCCCGAAGCCAATAAAAAACCTGGCAGTAAGACCAAAAGCTTGTATTTAGCCATCCGTTGAAAAGCCATAAAAAAAAGGAAACCGATTGTTGATGTAGATGAAACGCCAAAAATACCAAACTAGTTGCCTAGTCTGCTTGGAAATCACCTTATTCAACCCTCATTTTTTCATAAACCCTCGGGTATAAATGGTTGGGTCTGACATTGTTAAAGTGAGGCCAAATCTAAAAAACAGCTGAATGCGCTGCCCTCACATCTTGAAGCAAAGGACAACGGCAGACCAAAATATTTCAGGGGACGAACTTCCATGGGTAAGTTGTTATCTACTACATCTCCAAGGCAACATATAAATCGAAGGAAAGGAAAAAATTCGCTGGGATAATTTCTGGGTAACCTTCGACCGGATACGTGGAATTATTTCACCTCATTGTCGGGGCCAATACCCATGAGGGTATTATAAAAACCGATTTTATTTCAATGGACATGGAATTAACAGTTCGGTAAAGTCACCATATAATTTTTATTACCCATCCTGTGGGTCATTTATTTGACGGATTGGTTCATAGAACGTACAAAGGACGATCGATCGGCTGAGTTGAAACAGAATATCTTTATATTGAAAAAACAATAATGTGTATAACTCAGTTTTTTAATGGGAGAGCGGATCTTTGAGAAGAGCAGGGCACGTTTGTTTCAATATAGAATGCAAATACAATCATATGCCACAAAAAAGTCACGAACAGGCCGCTTCTCACCACGAAGAAGCCGCAAAACATCACAGAACAGCAGCAAAACATGCTTCTGAAGGAAATCACGAAAAAGCAGCCCACCACGCACAAGCTGCACACGGACATAGCCAAAAAGCAAAGGAACATGCCAACAAAGCTTCAGAAAAATATGCCGAAAGAGCAGGTTCTATGAAGAATGAAGGCAACCAGAAGGAAATGCAGGGAGCTGGCAACAATCGTAACTAATAAAATTTTTTATTAGTAGCGAAGGGGAAGAAATAAGAATTTCTTCCCCTTTTTTTGGCCGTTTTGAACACCGGTATTTCGGTCCGCCTTATCCATATTGAGTTGGCGACGCTGTACCGCCCAGGTTCGCCCGGATAATCAAGACCTTCTGCTGGCAAGAAATGGGTTTTTCACCCATGACACGTCTCCCGGTGCCAGGTCTTGAACAGGTTAATATTTAGTCGGTGAAACCGGAGGTCCTCAACCGAGAAGTTTTAAGGTTCTCTTGTCTTTTTCGCCCTTAAAAAATTTATCCAATACCTGCTGAAATACCGGGTCGGCGTCTTTCACCAGAGAAAACAAGGTCATCGAAGACTTTAGTTTCATATCATCCGGACTACCCAGGACAGTAAAGGCGTCATTTTCCTGTAATTCCAGCAGCGCCGTGGAAATCTCGATCAAACGGGAGCCAAGTATCGGATGGGACAGAAATTCGGTGGCCTCTTTCATGTCCTTGATGGCATAATACTGTGAGGGAATGCTCGTACCAAGGCCCAGGATTTGAGGGAATATATACCAGATCCAATGGCTTTCCTTTTTCCCCTTCTTGATTTCAGAAAGGGCTTTGGCATAATTTTTCTCCTGTGCTTCTAGAAATCGCTTCATCTTTAAAATTAAGGTCTTAGCCCATGACGGCAAGGCTAACCAAACGCAACCACCATGAAAAAGCATTTTTTTTACCTAGCGGTGACATTGTCCGTGATTTCAGTCGGATGCAACTACAAACCGACCGGCCCATCGGCGGCGGTGCAAAGGAATTTGGATACCGACAAAGGAATCCGGGACGCCATCGCCAGTAAGGATCTGGGAAAACTGGATTCATATATTGCTCCTGATTGCATTGATCATGCCGGGGAGCACGGCGACATCAAAGGGCTGGATAGTATAAAAGCGCAAATCCAAGCCTGGAGGGCCATGGCTGATGAAAAAACCGAAGTGATCCGGGAACTGGCAGACGAGGAATACACCATGGCTTGGCAACGTGATAGGGGTAAATACACGACAACGGGTTATGGCCACAAAGCAGGGGACACCTTCGACCTGCAAGCAATTGAAATGGTTCGATATCAAGATGGAAAAGCTGTAGAGCACTGGACCCTGATGGCCCCTGCTGATGTGATGAAGATGATGGCGACAACGGCTGCCCCGGCTACCATGGACAACGCAGTTATTGAAGAGGATTCAATCAGACTGAAAAACAAGAAAACGAAATAAATAGCAACCCTTGTTTGTTATTTGTCGGCATTGTAACGGCCGATAGCCATTAATTTTTCTGGCCATTAAATAACTCTCCCCATAAAAGGATCGCTGTACCCAGAACTACCGGTCTCTACCCGTCCGGCAAATCTTTTTTCAAATAAGGAATCTCCTTCCATTTTAACGGTGAAATCATACCAGCGGTGTTGTCTGGAAAGATCAAGAATGATCAATATATCTTCGGTCTGACTGGTTAAAGCTGGCAATACTTTAATAAGGGCCGGGTTCTTATACGCATTGTCGGTAATGAGTAGTTTTACGGGAGACGATGAAAGATTTCTGGCAACTAGTTCAATTTTTCCCGTGAGGGCCTGACTGGTTGATGACTGCCTTTGATATTTGCAAAGAATTGAAACCATCGGATCCTTTTCAGATCCTTTGAATTCGCGGTAAAACCCATTGGGTCCATAGACTCGGAGATGATAAATACCGTTTTCAAAATTTTCCAGTGGCCAGGAATCCTGCACTTCCGTGCCGGATTTTACAGCATAGGCCCAGGTGCGGAGGGTATTAAATTCTTTGGATCCGCCACCCACATGCAAATATTTCCCCGGGACGTATACATTGAAGGGGGAGCCCAGAGACGATTTTCCGAACGCATGGCTGGCTGCCTCAAAGCGAATGTCAAACTGTTTTTTATCCGGACTCAGCGTGCCATCCACGTAAAGCTCATAAGATAGTCCGCAGGAAGGTTTGATGCCCTTTTCCTGGACTGGCATATAAGGGGAATGCAGTGGATTTTTGATAACTTCTTCCACCTGCTCAGGAGAGAGGGCTTTGTAGCCGTTGGGTAAATTTTTGAATTTCGCGTTGTATACGGATTCCAAAAAGACATCTTTCTTTAGAAATTCGAGCTCTTCTGATGGATCCATCGGGGAGGGCCTGAAGATGGAAGTGAGATCGCCGGTCACGATTCGCCGCCAGTCGCTGATGTTTGCAATGGTCACAGGCTTGTTCGTTTTCTGACTTAGAAATGCTTCCAGAAACTGCAGTGTGGAAGTCAAATCAAAGATCTCTGAATTCACGTATCCGCCGCGGCTCCAGGGGGAAGCCACAATCAAAGGGACGCGGAATCCCAGTCCGATGGGACTTTCCCGTTGAAAGAATCCAGTATGTCCCTTCCTTTCCATCGCCTGATCCAGTGTTACCCATTCGACCCGGGTGTCGAGTCCTTCAGACGCCTTACCGGTTTCCGGTCTGCCAGAATGCGGGGCTGTAAACGGGGGTACGTGATCAAAATACCCGTCATTCTCATCATAGGTCAAAATAAAAATGGTTTTTTTCCAAACTTCCGGGTTTTTAGTCAGGATCTCCATGACTTCCGATACGTACCAGGCACCATACCAAGCAGCGGCCGGATGATCCGATAAATTTTCCGGGGCGGCTATCCAGGAAATGGCGGGAAGATTACCTGCCTCCACGTCCGTGCGGAACTGGTGCAATAAATCGCCTTTGGGCACTTTGAAACGGCGGGGGACTTTATTTTCTTCGTAAGATATTTCTTCCAGTGAATGGTAGTCAGGATCGTTTTCGTTGGTGACAAAAGCTTTTTGATGGAGCAGTTTCTTTGCTGGGGGAAGGGTATCTAAATTTGCTGCGTTAAAATTCTCCACATCCTTATTGGCCTGATCCAACTGCGAATTCTTTTCCTTTAATTTTTTTTCCGTTGCTACCCGAACAGGATCACCCGGCGGAAGATTTTCCAGTTGCTTTTGAAGGACTGCGATTTCCTTGGGTAGGGAATCGATGAGCCGTCTTACTTGGACCATGTGCTTACCATGAAGCCTGATATTATACTGGGAAAAGAACTCCAGCGGATTATCCTGGAAATTGGACAACCAGGGATCTTCTTCATCTTTAAATCCAACATCAATACTGACTTCATTTTGATAAAATTTCCAGGAAATCCCGTGGTCTTCCAGCACTTCAGGAAATGTTTTCCAGTGTAGGGTTTCATAGTCCACGTCTTCATTCCATACGTTGGCCTTAGAATTTTCGTTTTGATGTTCCCGTATGGTCCCGGTCCAAAAAAATAACCGGTTTGGATCGGTACCTGTAAGGGCTGAACAAAAATGCTGATCACAGACCGTGAATCCATCGGCTAGTTGATAATAAAAGGGGATATCCTCCCGGTTATAGTAACCCATTGTCAACGGCATATCCGCATACTCCTTAATGCTGTTTCTTTTTACGTTGAGCCACTCATTGTATTTGCCATCGTTGCGTGCGTTTACCTGGTTTTCCCAGGAGTGTGGCAAGGAACTCATCCATGTAGCTTTGGTATCTTTTATATCCAGCCGAAAAGGCGCATAAGTTTCACCGGCATGATTGGATTGCAACCAGACCGGATTGCCATTGGGCAGCTGTATTGCACGGGGGTCGTTGAAACCACGCACACCTTTGAGAGTTCCAAATGTATGATCGAAGGAACGGTTTTCTTGCATAAGGATCACGATGTGTTCCGCATCTTTCCAAGTAGAACCCGCTATGGGTTCTATGGCGAGCGCTTTTTGAATGGCTGCGGGTAGAAGACCATTCATACCAACCATTCCCGAGAGGAGGCCTGCTTTCTTTATAAATTCTCTTCTGGTATCCATGTCAAAGTAAAATTATACTTAAAAAGCTTATTCGTTTAAAACCTGTTATACATTAACTCTAACCCAGTATTTAACATTACTGCATGGTATTTTTAATACTAAATGAGATAAGCTCATTTAACAATGTTCGCAAAATATCGATTTCAGTGAGGTCCGATTGAGCAGTAATATTACTGAATGGATTCAATCCGGATCGGGTTTCTTGTCGTTCTCCTTTACAAACGCTGCTCTTCGTGGAGGAGGTGGATTGGAATTTTCTCCTTTCACTGCTTTCCAGATGACTTCCGTGAATTCATGATCCGGGACCAGGTCTTCTTTGCTCAGGTCAAAACTTTCACTCTTTTTCTGCCAGGCATTTTCAACCGTATTGATGGCGCGGATATCGGTTTGAGGAGGCTTGGCCATAAAGGGAGTCATATCCGCTTCAGTGGAAAAACAACGCCACATGGGTTCTGCTGCCGCATCATACTGACTCATCGGTGGCAATCCCAACAGGAGTTCTATGGTATGCAGCATGGACGTAGTGGAATACATCGTATGATCTACAAAATGTCTTTTTACAAACCCTCCGGCAATATAAGCCGGGCTTCGGTGTGCATCGACATGATCGGGCCCGTCTTGAGCATCGTCTTCCAGGACAAGGACCAGGGATTCCTTCCATACCGGGCTTTTACTTAAATAATCGACAAACATTCCTACCGCCAGATCGTTGTCGGCACAGTGGGCAAAAGGAGTGGGTCGGCCCTTTTTTAGTCCTTCAGTGTGATCGTTGATGATGCGCAAGGTATTGAGATGCGGCAGAGCGTGATGAGCAACCAGTGAATCAAAATCCCGCTTCCATTGTCCGACCCGGGTAGTATCCCGAACGCGCTGGTCCCAGCTGGTATAATAAGGACAGTAATGATTTTTTAAAACAGGAATATTGGGCTTATAGTCATCAGCGAATTCGCCATAGGTCCGGTAACTGACGCCGGCCCGGGAACAATAGTCCCAGATAAATCCGTTTTTATTGTTGGCGATGGCCCGCGTGCCTTCCCCATCGTAAGTACCACCCCGTCCGCCATAACCGGTCGGCCAGGTTTTTTCAAGATAGTCTGTCGCATAAGCCCCCATACTCCAGTTGTGCCCGTCGGCACTCACTTCCGCATCTACATAAAAATTATCCAGCAAGACAAACTCCCTGGCCAAGGCATGCAGGTTGGGCGTAATTTTTTCTCCAAACAAACACAAACTGGTATCGCCATTCCCTTCTTTGATATCCCCCAATACCTGATCATAGGTCCGGTTTTCTTTGATGATATAAAAGATGTATTTGATGGGTGATGGATCTCCTACGCGCATGGGTACCGGATTGCCTTTCTCGCCATGGGATGTCAGTTCCTTGTCTTTGTGATAAGGCGTATTTTCATAGACCAATTTAGAGTAGTGGGCAAGTTGTGCGGGTGTCGGGGTTTTAAATATGCTGAGCGTTCCAGTAAAAAGTCCAGCAATGTATTCTGACTTACGGGCCGACTGATGATAGGAGGGATTGGCCCGGCTGGTATCGAAGGGACGGTACCCCGGATTGGCCATGGAGCGGAATCCCTTTCCGTTGGAAACAAAAACCTTGTTTCTGATCACTTTTACAGCGGTGGGATACCAGCCCACCGGAATAAAGCCAATCGATTTGGATTGACCCGGTTTACTGACATCAAAAACGGCCAGACAATTGTTGTCGGCATTGGCGATATAAAGTGTCCTGTCATCCTCACTGAGGGCAACGCCATTGGTCGTCGATCCGACGGAGGATCCTGGATAAAGTGCCGCATCCAGGGTTTCCAACACCCTTTTGTTTTTCAGATCAAGGACGGAAACAGAATTATCGTTTGCGTTGGCCACAAACAGGATCCGGCCGTTGCGGGACATACAAAGGTCGTTCGGATGGTCCCCAACGGTGATGCTGTCGGTGATCCTGCCTTTAAGCATATCGAATACCAGGATTCGGCCCCCTCCCCATAGGGAAATATAGAGTGCTGATTTGTCTTTTGAGAGCAGACAGGTGTACGCTTCAGCACCCAGGGGAATGGATTTGGTTTTTTTTGTTTTCAGGTCTACGACATATAGACTGTTGTTTTCCTTGGTCACAACAAATAAACGTCCAGAGCGATCATCGATCTGAAGGCCGGCGGGAGAAATTTTAACCGGCCACTGTTCTCCGAGTTTGATTTGGTCGGACTGCACCAACCGGTTACCGGTGATACGATATTGCACGATCAGGTTGTCATTGCCTCCGGAAGCATAGAGGTATTTTTCGTCCCCGCTAAACGCCAGACCCAGCCAACTTTTTGGGATCGCAACGTCAGAAAGAACCCGGTAGGTTTGGGCATCGATTAACTGAATGGATTGAACACTCTGACCGTTGTTGGTCACGGCTAAATATTTTTTGCTAGGGGAAACGACCAGGTTCAGGGGCAGATCCCCCAGCGTGATCGATGTCCCCACGGGCGTCAAACTCCATCCGTTGGGGAGCAGCAGGCGAGAAGCAATGGTATCCTGCTGGGAAAAACTGGTATGGCAGGCCAGGAGAAAAATCAGAAGGCCCGATAGAAATTTCACAAAGTGATTTTCAATGAAATTACGGCAATAGGATGTTTTTTTTCAATAGGCCGAATACATTCAAGATAAGATAACTCAGTTTGACTCATCTAACCATCCTCCCCTGAAACCAGCCCTTCGAAGGCCGTGGGTAATATACCCGCTCTTCTTAAAAAGATTCCAAATTAATTGGGTAAGGAAATTTTCAATCATGATAACCATGGGGCCCTCATTCAATCCGAATTTCCATGGAGAGACCCAGCCATTTTTCTTGCTTTCAGCCATTACGAACAGCGGATTAAAGCTCGCATCAAAACCTTCTTTGGAAACATTGTTTTGCTTTAATTTTTGTATGGCGTGACGGATGGTACCCATGACGATATCGGGGGCAAATGGCAGGGAGGCTACCACTGCCCAGGGGGAAATCGTACCATCATCGGGACCAAAGGGCACGCCCCGGGCAATATAATCATAGAAGATTTTTTCTTCTCCGTCAATCATTACGATGGCAGGCCCTGGTCCATCGCTTGCTGTAAAGCCCCAATTATTTTTGCTATAGTGTTTAAAGTTCCTGGGGTTTCTAATGGCATATTGCTGTTGAATATGGGTCGCGCGCCGGCTGTTTTCAAAGTAATCGATCTTGTATTTCCGGTTGAGGTCATCTTGAATACCCCGAAAATCCAACCACAGGTGTGACATCTGATGAATAAAAAGCGGACCGGCATGTATGTATTCGATACCATCTATCTTATCCCATGCAAAAGTGGATGTCCATTGTAAATATCCGTCGGGCTCGATGGGAAAAGTGGGCGAGCCCAGGGCCAGGATATATAAAATGATGGCTTCGCTATAACCCTGATCCCAATAATTGGCAAGGAAACCCGATTCAGGTTTCCAACCGTGACAAATCGTGGCATTGTTGTTCAGAGCCCATTGCCAATCTACCCGCCGATAAAGACCATCTGCGAGTTCACGAATTTTCTGCTCCTCCTTATTTTTTCCTTGGAAGTAACTGGCGGCCGTCAGAACCCCAGCTATAAAAATGGCCGTGTCAATGGTAGATAGTTCGCTTTCCCAGGCCCGTTTGCCCGTATCCATATGAAGGAAGTGATAGTAAAATCCTTTATAGCCCATGGCATCTGGCTCGGTACCCTGATGACCGGAATAAAAAAAGTCTAAGACAGTCAGGATTTTATGGGTGGCCTCATTCCTTGATAATAAATTTCTTTCAATAGCCGCCACATAACTACTGATGCCTAAACCTACAACCGCTATGCTGGAATGAGAATCGGGGTCAGATTTATCTGCGATTAAGCCATTTGCAGGATTTACATATGTAAGAAAATAATTAAAAGTTTGTGATTGCAGCGTTTCTAGCATTTCCATATCATTATCCATCCTGAAATTTATGAAATTTAAATGGCCGCCCCTCTATAAACCATACATTCAATAAACGGTAGAATCAAAACTTTTTGGGTGGAATCAAGATTATTCAGGATTCAAATATATCCTGCGCAATCGATCACATATAACTCCTTTGACGATATCCCTACAGGCTTACTGCGATTAGTATGCCATGGTTCGGGCGGATCGGGTAGGGATGAAGGAATTCGGCAGTTACATCCTTAAATATATGGTCACAGGCTCAATCCATGCAGGAACATTTACTTGGATAAAATCTATATTAAATCCACTGGACGTTAGGCATTTCATGATTTATAAAACAGCAGACAGAGAGCTCAGCCTATTTTTCTATAGGCTGTTTTCAGGTTCCCTGAAATAGATCCGGGTCAAAGAGTTTTATGTTCTTGATTACGCAACTTCACTGTTTTGGGGAGACTAGCTTGTGACAGGAACCACGAGAACAATGGTGATTACGTCACCTACCGAGCCCCCGGGTTTTCCGATCTGGTAGTCTTCCCGCTTAATTGTGAATTGCCCGTTAAAAGTACCACTGCCCTCCTTACCGGTAAATGTGAAAGGAATTTCCACAGGTTTGGTAACGCTTTTTATGGTCAGTTCGCCGATCGCTTTATAACCTTTATCCGTTTTTTCTATTTTTTTTGATTTGAAAGTGATACGGGGATATTTGTCTGTATTTAGCCATTCTTCTTTGTTGCGCAGATCATTGTTTCGCAGGCTTACGCCGGAGCTCACGGTTTTGGCATCAATGCTTGCGGTGATGGATCCGGAAGCGTAGCTTTTTTCATTGAAATTGATGGTGGCTTCCAGGCCGGTGAAACTACCGTGTACGGTTCCAAAAGGACCATGCAGGCTAAAGTTGACTTTCGCTTTCGCCGAATCCACTTTCCAATTGCCTGGATTGGGCAATACCAGCAAGACAGCTGATATGGCCATGATTTGTTTAAATGTCATTTTGATGGGTTTTATTTATTTTGTAATGCTGTTTCGTTGGGTTTTGTTTTTTCTGGTATAAAAAAATGAATGCCTGCATAAAAATCTACCCCCTGAAGACTATTTAGGCTGAGCAGGCTGCCGGGAGCATCCCCGCCTATAAAAAAATAATATATTCTCATGGCCAGGCCAATCCTGGGTACCCATTGATTATAATACAACATGGAAAAAGGAATGCTTACCTCTCCCCATAAGGTTTCATAACGCGGCGTCAGGGAATAGACATCAGGCCTTACCACACCGGGATTGTTGCCGTGTCCAAAACCCTTTATGATGGTGAGGTTGGCAAAAAAATTATTATAGACATTCCAGTCCGCCTGTATGCTCAGGGCAGCCGGCAAGGCCATATTAAAATGATTGCTGGTTAAGGATTTTGTGGAATCTCCGCGATAAAATACAGCACTCAGGGACTGATCGAACTGAATATTGCTTGCAAATTTAGAATGGTGCCAGTTTTCGAAATTGGCGCTGTCGGTCTGCAAGTGATAAGTTGCACTGCTCCGGTTAAAATCAATATATCCCAAATCGATTAGTGAAATTCCAATTCTATATACGTAATTGGTTTTGTAGGGCCCGATTTGCATCTTTTCATCAACTTCATCATTGTACTGGGCCGGATCCTTTAGCCGCATATAAGTAAACCCGATATCAGCCCCAAAACCATGACCATGATTGAGATCGCCATAGTTATTTATTTTTTTGTAAGTATCAATATCGGTGCGACCATAATTCAAAGAAGAGTTTGTAAAAATGATATTGGCCGTATCACTGATCTTGTACGTAATGTTGGTATGGTTGACATAAGCCGCTGCAATACCCTGTAAATAGTTCAAACTGATACCCCCCTTCAAGACATTTCTTCCTTTGCTGTATAGTTCCGTGGCATAGTGAAATCCGTAGGATAACCAGCTCATGGCGTTTACCCGGGTGGTGCTGTCATGGAAAGGGGTATTCCAAAGGTCGCGTTCCAAAAAATAGGCAAATGCATTTTGTGCCAAGCCGCCGGTGATATCCTTGATATTGGAGTAATTCCGCTCTGAGATCGTAAATCCGACCACATGTTTTTTTGCGATTTTCGCAAAAAAAGAGGGGCCGAGGACTTCAGCAGAGAAACTAAGATTATACAATTTGCCAGGATCCTGCGGATTAAAATGGGTCTGAAATAAATTCTCTTGAAAACTTCCCTTGATGATCCTGCCGACGCCAAAAAAAGGAAAGGAATTTTTTGGAGCGTATAAGAATGTATTGGCAAAGACCTCATCGACCGACCAGACATTCACGTCCCATTTTAGTTTGGAATCAGCGATAGAACTCGGATTGAGCAGGGCGCCCTGTATACCGGCATAGTTGCTATTCCGGATTCCGAGGAGTTGCTGAGCGGATAAACCCAAGCACATATTCATGCAAAATAAAAGGACCAAGACTTGTTTCATAAAATACAGTTCATCCCTTTTGAAAAGTGACCAACTACCGGTTATTAATGGCTTGGGATTAAAAGACAAAAAAATTATCGCAACAAACAACCCGGATAGTGGATATGGGAAAGCAATAATTGAAAATCCAATATTGCCTTAATAGATGGAAGCGCCTGCTTGGTATGAGGTACGTAAAAAGGGAAATTAAAGTTGCGCAAGGAACTATTATCCACTGCCCAGGTTGGTTTTTTTATAAGAAGTACATAATTAAATGGTTAAGTTGTATAGTTCATACTTGCTTAAATCCAAAAAATACCCAGGCTTGACACCGCATTCCTTTGCTTCGTGAGATCACTTGTACGATGGTATTTGAAGCGATTGCCGATACTTGTAATTGGGGAATGTCATAAAGGCGATAAGCAGTAATAAATGGCGAGCTTTTTCCCCATTTTTTATAACAGTCATCCGTACCACCGTATCACTTACATGTCGTTGGAAGGAATGCCAACCCATCAATCTGGACTAGGGTAAGCATCAGATGATAAAAAGATCATGTGTGTTTTATAACATGATGTCTACGGTATCCGTCAATTTTTTATAACGGATGGACTCGAACACGTATAAAGCGCCCATTACCAGGCAATAAAACCCGAGAAACAAGGTAATGCCAGTACCCCGCTCCAGGGGATTAAGGATAATGACCAATCCAAAAAGGATGGATAGAATCCCCCCTGATAGAATAAAAATCCATCCTTTGATATTTTTGTGTTTCAATGAAGCCAAAATCTTTATTACGCCTTTTCCGATCATCCAGGGCCCAATCAGAAATGGAAAGGTGATGAAGGTTATAAAGGGGTTGATCAAGAGACAAATGGCAAAGAAAAAATCCAAGACACTTTCCGCTGTCAGCCATTCTTTTTCTTTATAGGTTTTGGCGCTTGTATAAGACAGGGTAATGAGCAGCAACCCGTTTAAAGCCAGCGTAATCCCTGAGAAGTGTACAAAGAAAATGTAAGCGTTCAGTGGACTGGCTAAGCAAAAAATCCCCAACAGGATTAATAGCCCCCCCGCGAAGGTGAGTATCCACCAATAGTTATTATTTTTCATGTCTTCCGTATTATTAAGCAGTTGTTTTTCATCTTTGGCATATTCCTTTTTCGGTTATTCGCGATTGAGCTAGTAAGATAAAGGGACGTTTTTTTGTTCCGATGTTTTCCAACTCACCAAAAACGACCAGTATGAGCAGTTCGGTCATCTGCAGCAATAAAGTTCCGATATTTCCATTTTAAGGTTTCTGCGACTTTCAATATGTGTGAATTATACAATTTAATTGCTTTTTCATATAAGATAATTGAGTTAGAGAATCGGACCTTTGAAATAAAATATGCTGCGCAATGTATATAGTATTTTGGGATTCAGCCTGCATGCTTCGGACGGGGAAATAGGAAAAGTTAAGGAATTTTATTTCGACGATCAAAGTTGGATGATCAGGTATCTTATAGTTGAAACGGGGAATTGGCTTTCCTATCAGAAAGTACTGATATCTCCGACGGCTATCGTGAAAATTCCGCGAGAAGATGGTTCTTTTCCTGTCAACTTATCAAAAGATCAAATTCGAAACAGCCCGGATATCGATACCGACAAACCTGTGTCGCGTCAACAGGAAATAGAGTTGTTTGGATATTATCCGTGGCAACCCTATTGGGACAATGGGTTTTATACATGTGGCCCAATGGAAACATCGGGGTCAGGTCCGGTCTCAGACCGGACAATCTCCTTGGAAATCAACAAAGATGATAGGCGCGCGGATGATGATCTGCATTTAAGAAGTACCCGCAAGGTTACCGGATATCGTATCCATGCCGAAGATGGTGAGATCGGCCACGTGGTAGATTTTATATTCGATGATCAGTCTTGGAAACTGACATATATCGTGGTAATCACGAAAAATTGGGTCGGCAACCATCGAGTCATTATTCCGGTTGAGGACGTTAAATCAATTTCTTGGCCTGATTCAGAAATACGTTTGAATATTTCGATGGAAAAAGTGAAACACAGCAGGATACTCAATCCTTCAGAATTTACCCACCCAGAACCTAAATTTGAAAACGAACTTCTGGGCTGATATGGAATTAATGGTTGGTTCAGGCCTTTATTGGAACCCAAAACAATCTCAGTTCAGGTATTCGAAGGCCTGTCGTGACTTCATCGGCCTCGGATAATGTTAATAAAAGATAAAAAAGGCAACCGTGGTCGGGTTGTTGCAGTAACCAGGGTATGGATAATGTACATCAGCTAGAATTAATAGATAAGATTCGGCGCGAACTGAAAGATTTGGAACAAAGTCAGACGGCGGTCCTGAAAAAACTTTCCCAGGTTGTCGCACACAACCTCACTTTGAATCTGGAACTTTTAAACCAAAAATTACCAGACTTAGAGGACAAAATGGATGGAAATCTATCAGCATGCAAGGAGCTCTCCGAAGCATTTGATGCCTATAGGGAGAAGTTTTTTACCGACAACAAAATGGGCCAACAGTTAGATCCGACAGCCTGACGACATTCATCTGATATGAGGATTCCAAATTTTTAAAAACAAATATGCATAGGTATAACTTAACTACTGAAGGCGACAGGCTTGATC
Organism: Bacteroidota bacterium; assembly: GCA_013289175.1. GTDB lineage: Bacteria > Bacteroidota > Bacteroidia > Chitinophagales > Chitinophagaceae > Puia. Next base: position 15,133 of record JABDAN010000022.1, on the reverse strand, counting down.
AAAGCCAGCAGGAAGATAACGTACAGCCAACAAATTCAACAACCGCAAAACCAATTAAAAGAAGAAGGGAAAGGCGTTATATGCCTCTTTCGATAAGCGGTAAAACCGTAAATGAGTCGATTCATATTACCATGAATACTGGAAGGTATAGTGGTTTGCTTTCGGTTGAATCCGGCAATTCTTAATAGAAGGGAGAAGACCTACCATGACAAATATTCATTACCCTAATAGATTATATTGAAAAAGATCCATTTTAAAGTAATTCCAGGTTAAACCGGGATAGTTCAATAAAATCGTTTAGTTATATTCTTTGCCCCGAATTTATTTTATGTCGTTTCTTTTAGCGGGATTTAAAATGCCTCGCATAGATCGATTATGTAGGATCCAAGGGGTAAGTCTTTTTATTTTTACCGGTTGCCCTTCGCCCACGCTTTCATAGAAGGAGTTTTACTTTAAGTCACTGTCCCTAGTTGAAGTTCAATTAACATCGCGCGTTCACTTATTATTCTTTTTGAACCCAGGTTATGTCATGTGCGAATTGTCAATCGTCATGGGTAATACTTGGTTAGAACACAATGAGTGTCCAATTCAGCAAAGCGCTGCCATTTTTCTTCACTATGTGATAATTATACAACTTATATCCATGAACGTGTAACAGTTGGTAAGGGGATAAAGTTGAGCTTTGCATAGTAGAAATTTGAGTACACTTGGAAGGAAAATAATGGGACAGTACAAGTCCGAAAGTTCTGCTCAAGCCATGGGCATTCACTCGCATGACATCCTATTGATCTGGCACAGCTCAAATAAGGCACTTTTTACTGGAGCCTGATATCCCCATTGATCGGAGATATTGGATTCTTAACAACCATTTAAATAAAAAATAATGAAAAATAACAGGAGTAAATTAATGATGATTGCGGTTTTCTTGTCGGGATTTGCGCAAATCTTGCAGGCGCAATCCACCTATACCATCGAGCAAACCAAAGATATTGATATGAGGTTATCGGGAACTTCCACCCTGCACAACTGGACCATGAATGCCCAAAATACTACGGGAGAGGCAAATTTCGGATTCAAGGGATCTGGTGATCAACAGCTCAGCTCGCTCAAATCATTAACCTTTAGCTTAATTGTGCAAGATCTGAAGAGTGGCGAGAAGGGTCTAGACAAAAATGCTTACAAAGCACTTAAAACGGATCAGTATAAAGACATTGATTACAAATTAACGTCTGCCACCATCATGCCTGAAAAAGAGGGCAAATACCTGATTAAAACTCAAGGTAAACTCACTATTGCTGGGGTGACAAAAGACATAGATATGGATGTCTACGCAGTCGTCAACAAGGATGGATCTATTACCTGCACTGGATCGGACAAACTAAAAATGACCGATTATCAGGTAAAACCGCCAAAGTTCATGCTCGGAGCCATGAAAACCGGAGACGACATCACTTTAAATTATACGCTGATATATAAAAAGTCAAAATCTTGAAAAAACCTATGAAACTAATTTTAATGCTATGTGCATGTTTGGCTACGGGGAGCTTAGAGGCACAAAATTCGATGCAATTTTTCAGGCCCTATGATGAAACGGGATTGCACATATTTGAAACAACCAAGGTCGATACCATTCCTTTTAAAAAATTACATGTTCAGATAGGTGGAAGTTTTGAACAGACTTTTCAGACCCTGCGGGATGTAAATACAGCGCAAACCTTATTACTGCCCGCGTACAAAGGAAACGTCAACAGTCTCATACCCCTGACCAACGGGTTTAACCTGGCTATGGCCAATTTAAATATCGATGCACAACTTTCCGATGGTATCCGGGTAAATCTTACGGTCTACCTTTCCTCCAGACATCATGAAGACACCTGGGTTAAGGGGGGCTATATTCAGTTCGATAAGCTATTGTTCCTGCACAGTTCCGTCGTGGACAATATCATGAAAAGCGTCACAATTAAAATTGGACAATTTGATATCGACTATGGCGACCAACATTTTCGGCGCACGGATGGGGGAAGCACACTGTACAATCCCTTTGTTGAGAACTATATAATGGATGAATTCGCTACCGAAATCGGTGCCGAATTCTATTATCACACTAAATCCGGTCTATTTGGCATGGTCGGCATTTCAAATGGTGAGCTGGATCCGACGGTAGTTGCACCTGTTAAAACAGATTCCACTACCGGTCAGGTGAACCACTATGATCCGGCTTATCACTTTAAACTGGGTTATGATAAACAGCTCACCCCTGACTTTCGGTTCCGGTTTACAGGCTCTTATTACACCGATCAGAGTGCAAATAACAATACCCTATTCGGAGGTGACCGAACAGGGTCCCATTATTTCTACGTAATGGAAAACCAGAATGTAGCCAATGGCACAACGATTTCCAATGAAAACGATTACAGCCCATTTTCCGGCAGATTTAATCCGGGATTTACCGAACAGGTCAATACGGTCATGATCAACACTTTCTTAAAATGCAAAGGCATTGAGTTTTTTGGGACTTATGAAAATGCGCAAGGAAGGGCAATCACTGAAACGAATATGCGTAAAGCCGTCCAGTATGCTGCGGATCTTATCTACCGTTTCCCCGCAAACAAGGAAAACTTCTGGATCGGTGCAAGGTATAACACGGTGACTTCGGCAGTGGCTGGTTTTGCCCAAGACATCACGATAAACAGGGAAGTCGCTTCTGTAGGTTGGTTTTTAACCAAGAATATCATGCTGAAAGTGGAATATGTTCACCAGGAATACAAAGACTACCCAGGGGACAATATTTTGAATGGAGGAAAATTTTACGGAACGCTCTTCGAAGCAGCTATTGGATTTTGAGTGTCATATTAGTTCGGGGTTCTATGCGTGAATGATGTACCTTTTAAGCTGCTCGGTCTTTCATGAGTTTTAAACTTTACACATGGCGACAAAAAGTAAGGCCTCAAAGGAAAATATTGGTAGGCGAATTGTAAAACCGGATATGCTTAAAATGCAACCAGATGAGTTGACCAAAGCCAAATCTCATATTGTAGTTGAAATCATAGAATACCTGACCAACTCAGTGGTTTCAAAAACAATCATTAAGAAGTCGACAGGTAACATCAGCATCATGTCATTTGATACGGGGGAGGGACTGACGGAAAAAATTTCACCATTTGATTCCTTTGCACAAATCGTTGATGGCAAAGCCACGATCGTCATTGACAAAATACCTCATCAGCTGGAGAACGGGATGGGGATCATCATACCCGCCCATGCTTCCAATTACATTAAGCCCAATGGCCGGTTTAAGATGATTTTGACGCTGATTAAAAGTGGCTATGAATAAGGCTTTGGCATCTCTTTGCTCGTCAGAGTTTGTCAAGCATCGAACGTCTTTTTTCCTTTAGCTTTTTAAAATGAGAAGGTGTCAGACCAGTAATTTTTTTGAATTGAAAAGAAATGTGAGAGACACTGCTGTAATGCATCTTATAGGCAATTTCAGTAAGAGTCAATTCATTATATACCAGCAACTCCTTTACACGTTCAATCTTGTGAATAATAAAAAACTTTTCAATCGTAAGGCCTGCGACTTCCGAAAATAAGTTTGCCAGATAAGTATAGTCGTGGTTTAATTTCTTGCTCAGGTATTCTGATAGATTTACGGAAAGGGGTTCTTCGGAATAATGAACCAGGTCAATAATTACATTTTTTATTTTTTGGATCAGTACGCTTTTTTTATCATCCAATAATTCCAGACCGGAGCGGAAGATTGCTTCCTTAAAAGCATCATGCTGGGCTTCAGACATCTCTTCAAAAAGGTCGACTTCCCCTAATTCCACCACTGAATATTTTAGACCAAGCTTTTCTAATTCATTTTTGACGACCATTTTGCAACGGATGCACACCATATTTTTTATGAATATCTTCAAATTTTCGAATTAATATTTGGGGGGGAACCTGCAATATACCCATAAAAACCGGCTCGATTGCGGTTTGCTATTATAAACAGTTTAATAAGGGATATAGAAAGGCAGAAATGTGTGAATTATGCAACAATTTTCAAGAAGCGTATAACAGGGATCTATACACTCTCGACTACCTTCATGATCTCCAATTTCTATTAATTTCTGAGTAGACCAGCCCCTGTTTTTTGCAAGTTTACATATGGAAAAAGCTTTCCGATACGTATTTAATGACAACCTGCATAGTGGTTACTGTCAACGCATGCCCCTTGAAAATGGCAAGAAAGTTTTCAGGATATCTTATCCTGACCACGCTGATCAGTTTGGAGATTATTTAGAAGTCATTGAAACAGGTAATCGTCTTTCGCCTTATAAGCCGAAGTCGACCAAGGAGTTTGATCAGTTCTATAATATTATCATTAAATGGTTTACGGATTACGAATTATTGTCCGGTTAACGATTTTTAGGTGGTGTTTATATGATTCTGATTTTGTAGTGCACTGCCCAGCTACTCTTAGCCGGGCTTTCATTTTTAATTAATTAGGTTAAAATTATCGCTCATGCCACATGCTATACTATTGGAAGAATGGACTTCCTATGACAATCGCAAAATAAAGGATGAAAGAGATGCTTCCAAATTCTCCTGCCAGGAACGGTGGGAGGTAGATTACCTGGCTGACAAACTAAAAAAACACTATCCTTTAAAATCTCCGCAGGTCATTATGCGTGCCATTCAGCATTGCTGTTCGCTGGTCAAAGCGCCACACCCAAGAGAAAAGTTCGTTGAATGCGTAGTAGGGAACTTTGTGAGCGAGTGAGAATCCCTGACTAAAAGTTGGTTGGATTCGGCTGATATTCCGGTTGTAACTGCTATTCACAGACTTGAAGGGAACTTCGATAATTTATCTTTCGTGTGAAAAACAAAATATTCATTGTTGTTTTGATCGTCATGATTGTTCTGGCACATTTGTACAGACACGGGTAGAATAATTTACAATAGGCTTTTTTGTGGTAAAGGAATTAATTTTATGAGGCAAATCCATAAAAATATGCTGCAGCAAATTATACCCATGCTTTCTTATGAAAACGGCGTCGCCGCCCTGGACTGGCTCTGTGAAGCGTTTGGCTTTGCTGAAAAAACAAAGTGGCTGGATGATACGGGTCGATTAACACATGGTGAAATAGCCCTGGGAGAAAGTATTATTATGTTGGCATCACCCACGCCGGATTATATCAGCCCGGCAAGACTAAGAAAGGAATGTGCAATATCGGCTAAAATGTACACCATTCCCTATATCATCAATGGGGTTTTGGTTTATGTGAAGGATATTGAGAGTCATTTTAACCGGGCAAAAGCCAAGGGAGCGACGATTCTTTCAGCCATTGAAACCGGCGGACCGGGTACGCGATACCGGGCGGAAGATTTAGAAGGACAGCGATGGATGTTCATGGAGCAAGAATAGGTAAACTGTCTCCGGGGATTGATCAGTGAGCATCATTCCATACTATCTCATCTTTGAATTCAATTTCATTCATTCAAGCCAGGAAACTTTTTGCTCCCCAACATGGGGTTGCCCGATGATCTCTCGGTATAATTCCGGGCGCCGTGCATTTAAATACCGAAAACCGCCGGCCAGTCCGAGTTTTTCGGGGGTGCAGGTGGCCATCACAAATTCATCAGAGAAAGAGCGGCATTCAGCCAGGATATCACCGTAGGGATCCAGGATCATGGAGCAACCATTTTTCAACTGGTCATCATCCATCCCGATCGGGTTAGAGAAAATAGCATAAACGGCATTGTCGTAGGCACGTGCCGGGAGCCATTTCATCAGCCAGGACCTTCCTTTGAGTCCGTCAAACTCCATTCTCAGGGAAGTGGGATCCGTTTCCCGGTTCACCCATTTGGACGGATCTACGAATCCCGCCCCCGGGCGGGTAGAAGGCGTACACATGGTGACATGGGGCATAAAAATAATATCGGCACCCAGCAGTTTGGTGGCCCGAACGTTTTCAGCGATGTTATTGTCATAACAGATGAGGATACCACATTTCCATCCTCCGAGTTCAAATATGGTATAGGAATTCCCGGGCAGGATATGTTTGTTGACAAAGGGATGCAATTTGCGATGTTTTGCCAGGAGCCCGGTTTTATCCACACATACATAGGCTTTGTAAATATCATCCTCGGCGTCTTTTTCAAAGAGACCGGCCAGAATGGCGATATTGTTTTTTTGGGCGATGGATTGCAGGCGTCGGATGCTTTCTCCCTCAGGAATGGTTTCCGAGAGGGCCAGCATTTGATCCTGGTTTAGTTTTCTGGCAAAACTATATCCCGTCACAGAACACTCATGAAAGGCAATAGCATCCGCACCCGCCCTAGCCGCTTCCCCAGATATCCGTTCGATGACCGATAGATTATAGTCCTTGTCGCCGGACCGGTTTTCAAACTGAGCACTCGCAATTTTTATATTCTTCATTTTTTAAAATGGTTTCAATATTTATTCGACTGACCGCAGGAAGATGAGGGGACATATCAAGGATAGCTGGACAATAAATCTATGATTCTGATTGCTACATCCAAAGGTGGAATTTTTATCCGACCGATGCAAAGAAACTGGTATGCGGGTTAATCGTTGCGGAGATTCCAACTGAGCCTATAATGTTGTTGTGAAGGTTCAAAATCGTGATGTGCCAATTAAATGAACCAATGATATGCTAATCAGTGTCTTACAGAGCTTTTGACAATTTCAAAAAAAATGCCCGTAAACATTGAATTTTACGAGCATTTGATTTACTCTGATTTGCTTATAAGTCGGGGCGGCAAGATTCGAACTTGCGACCTCCTGGTCCCAAACCAGGCGCGATAACCGGGCTACGCTACGCCCCGATCTTTATCGGTCATCGGGCAGCAAAAGTAAGGGTTCAGCACCAATAAAAGAAGCGGCGTGGATATTTCACCCTAAACAGGAAAAGGAAGTCAAATCCATCCATTTTTACAATAAAACTGGAAGAAGATTGAAATGATTTTTCGAATTGATGAAAATTGCTCTTCTAATGAGGAGAGGCAAACAACGTTTCTACGGCATTGGCCAGATAGACCAAGGGCGCATTCCAATTGATGGCGATTTCATTGGAAGCATAGGCATTGGCGTTGTCCACATAAGCCGTTTCCGGCTCATGAAAATCATAATGACTGTGGTCCTGCTCTCCTGGATTGGGACCACCGACCAGCAGTCCGGGTATGGGCTCGGTAATGCCATCGGCTATCGAGGGCCTATGATGGGGATGAAGGGGTGAATAGGAACCAAATCCGGTTACAAAACAATATCCGGTCGCATTTCTTCCGCAGAGGTAATCCAGGTTCCCCAGTGCGGCGTCCAGATATTTCGGGTTCTGGGTCAGCCGATATACTTCAATCAGCAATACACCCTGATTGGCTGCATTGGCGTTGCTGCCCCAAACGAAATCTGATTTGCGTCCACCCATCACCGTTAAAAAAGCGTTGCGCTCGGAAAGCCGGATATAGTCATCGGCCATTCTGATCAGCCGGCGGCGGATGGAATCCTCCTGCAGGGTAGACAAATGATTTCCTTTGCCGCGGAGCAGGCTGTAGTAGCCGAGTAGTCCGGTCTGAGACCAGGAAGGAAGTCCAAAGGTTTGATTCAGTCCCCTCAAAACGGAATCCTTATAATTTTTCCCACCGGTCAGAATATAAAGTTCGCTGGCAGCCCAGAACCATTCATCAGAAAACTGTTTGTCCCCGTAACCCCCAGTACTGATCTTGGGTTCATACAAAAGATTCATGGCCTGCTGATCGTAAGCCATATCCGGATGGGCAAGACACCATTGCCATGCTTTTTCTGCTGCCATCCGGCAGCTGTCACTCAATCCCGGCAATTCCTTTTTATAAAAAGAGAAAATCCGCGCCGCCTGCGCTGCAACGGCTGCCAGATCCAAGGTGGCCGCCGTACCTTTTTGAACGACATAACGCGGCTCCTGGGCCAGCGCCGGCATTTCCATCCCGTCAAAAGAGGCGTTCGTACATTTATTGTATGCGCCTCCGTCTCCTGGATCCTGCATGGAGAGCATCCATCTGAGGTTGTATAAAACTTCGGTCAAAATATCGGGTATGGGTTTATCCCCCGGTGGAATATGGGTTTGAAGGGTATCAAAATAGCCCTTGAAATCTTCATAGGAAGAAAGCAGTGTGGCGGTTGAGATCCCCGAATTCACCATATACTTATTGTAATCGCCCGCGTCATACCAGCCACCCGGCGTAGAGATCGTGGTGCCAGCCTTTCGCCAGGCCGTAGCAGCCGAAGGATGAATGATCACGGCAGTATCCGGGTGGCCCCCAACCCGGCTCCACCGACCAGCATAGACCGAATCGAGTGCGATCGATGCCCGCTGAAAATAAAATGCTTTCAGTGAAGCAGTGGCCAAGGACCCGTGAACCTTTTGCTGTATCCGGAAGGGATAGGATGATAGTTTGCCGATAACGACCTGAAAAGTTCCAGTCGTCTTCAGTGAACTAAAATCGGCAACCCGGGTCTGCAGGGATGAATTGGTTGAATTCCGTTCGTAAGATAAATCCCCGATAAATACCGTGTCTTTGCCCTGATGGCTGGTGACATAAAAAGTAGTAGCGCGACCGACGGATGCAGGGTCTTGATGGGGTGAAAGTACCAGCACTGCAATCTTTGGTGCCTGGGGATAATATCCTTCTTGGTCGATCCGGATGGGGTTCGGTTGTGCCTGGATTTGCTGAAAATAAAATAGAAAAAACAGGAGAGAAATCCATTTCATATGTCAAAGTTCTGGGGGATACACAAATATAGTTTTTAAAATTATGGGTCTGGCTTCCGTAAATTTGGGTACCCGGCCTAACCGGAAAAATCGCTTATGACGAGCAGCATCCTCAAAATTCATCCGGCCGATTCCGTCTTGGTTGCCCTGAAGAACCTGCCGGCGGGAGAAAACCTGACTCATAACGGAGATGCGTATACGCTCAAGGAGGGGATCCCCGCCAAACATAAGTTTTATTTGACTGACATGGCTGCTGGAACCGATGTAATCATGTACGGCGTGCTGGTGGGTAAAACCCAGGTAGATGTCAAAGCAGGCAGCCGGGTTTCGACCGAGAACCTGAAACATGCTTCGGGATCTTATGATTTCCGGGGTAACCAGGTTGACTGGAGACCACCGGATGTTTCCCATTTCCGCAATGCTCATTTCTACGGCTATCACCGCCACGATGGCCGCGTAGGAACGGCCAACTACTGGCTTTTTATTCCCACCGTTTTTTGTGAAAACAGAAACCTCGATGTGATCCGGGAAGTGCTGCAGGATGAACTCGGATATTCGGTCACCGAAAAATATAAATCTTTTACCAGAGAACTGATCATGGCCCAGCAATCCGGAAAAAAACTTAGCGATCCGGATATCCCTTCTTTCGGAGCCACCCATATTCGTTCCCGCGTATTTAAAAACGTAGATGGCATTCGATTTCTCAACCACGACGGAGGTTGCGGGGGCATCCGGCAGGATTCAGCAGTACTGGGAAAACTATTGACTGCTTATGCCAATCACCCCAATGTGGGAGGCATCACGATCCTGAGTCTGGGTTGTCAGCATCTTCAATCCGGTGACTTGGTTGAAGACATCCGAAAAGCAGATCCTTCCTTTGACAAACCCCTGTATGTTTTTGAACAACAGCAATCGCAAAGTGAGGAGCATTTAATTCAGGAAGCCATCCGCAAAACTTTCGAGGGCCTGGTCCAGATCAACCGACTGGAAAGAAAACCTGCTTCCTTGGATCAACTCACGGTTGGAGTGAAATGCGGTGGCAGCGACGGTTTCAGTGGGATTACCGCCAATCCCGCGGTCGGCTATTGCGCAGATCTGCTCGTCGCCCTTGGGGCCAAAGTGCTGCTCGCCGAATTTCCCGAACTCTGCGGGGTAGAGCAGGAACTGATCGACCGCTGCGTGGATGAAACCACCGCCAGGAAATTCATCCGCTTGATGCGGGAATACGAAGCAGCGGCCGCCCGCTCAGGATCCGGATTTGACATGAATCCATCTCCTGGAAATATCCGGGATGGGCTCATTACCGACGCCATGAAGTCAGCGGGCGCGGCAAAAAAAGGCGGCACTTCTCTGGTGCAGGATGTACTCGATTATACGGAACCCGCCACCAAAGCGGGACTCAGTCTGGTTTGTACACCAGGCAACGATGTGGAAGCGACGACAGGACAAGCGGCTTCCGGAGCTACCCTGATTTTATTTACGACGGGCCTGGGGACACCGACCGGAAATCCGGTCTGTCCGACGATCAAGATTTCAACCAATACCGTCCTGGCCCGGCGTATGCCCGATATCATCGACATCGATACGGGTGCCATCATCGAAGGATCAAAAACCCTCGAACAAATGGGACAGGAGATCTTGTCTTATTGCATCCAGGCAGCCAGTGGCGAAATCGTACCCAAGGCGGTGTTGCTGAATCAGGATGATTTTATTCCTTGGAAAAGAGGCGTTTCCTTATAGTTCACCCCCATTCATATGAAGAAATTTCTTTCTGCTGATTTTTTATTGGAAACAGAATCGTCGCGTCGCCTGTATCACGATTATGCGGCAGCCCTTCCGATCGTGGACTATCATTGTCACCTGCCGCCCCAACAAATCGCGGATAATCACCGTTTTGAAAACCTGACCAAAATCTGGCTCGATGGAGACCACTATAAATGGCGGGCCATGCGTTTCAACGGCGTGGATGAATCCTATATCACCGGCAACAAAACGGACTGGGAAAAATTTAAGGAATGGGCCCGTACCGTGCCTTATACCATGCGAAATCCACTTTATCACTGGACCCACCTGGAACTCCAGCGATACTTTGACATCGATACCCCGCTCAACGATTTTAGCGCACGACAGATCTACGAGGCTTGTCAAGAAAAATTGCAACAACCAGAATTTCGGGTCGAAGGACTGCTCAATAAAATGAAAGTGGAAATTCTTTGTACCACCGATGACCCGGCAGACGACCTGGCATTTCACCAGGCGCTGGCGAGAAAATCTTTTCCGGTACGGGTGTTTCCAACTTTTCGTCCCGACCGGGCCATCCAAGTCGCGGATCCATCCTTATTTATTTCTTATCTCGAAAAACTGGGCCAGGCTTCCCATATTTCGATTTCGCGCTTTGATGATTTCCTGGATGCTTTGAAAAGCCGTCATGATTTCTTTCACGTGGCCGGATGTCGCCTTTCAGATCATGGACTGGAGCAATTCTTTGCGGAACCTTGGAGGGAATCGGATCTGAAAAATATTTTTGACAAAGTTCTTTCCCGAGGACCAGTCAATCCGCAGGAAGTCCGGAAATTCCAATCCGGCATGCTCCATTTGATGGCCGAATGGGATCACGATAAAAACTGGGTGCAACAATTTCATCTGGGCGCCTTGCGCAACAACAACAGCCGCATGCTTTCCCGGTTGGGTCCGGATACAGGCTGGGATTCCATGGGTGACTTCCCGCAGGCCCAGGGATTGAGTTTTTTCCTCGATGGCCTCGACAAAAAAGACAAGCTGGCAAAAACGATCCTCTACAATAACAATCCGGCTGACAACGAGATGATGGCTACCATGATTGGCAATTTTAACGATGGATCCGTTCCCGGCAAAGTACAATGGGGACCCGCCTGGTGGTTTCTGGATCAAAAGGAAGGCATTGCAAAACAATTGAATGCGTTGTCCAACATGGGACTGATCAGTCGTTTTGTCGGTATGGTGACCGACTCCCGCAGTTTTCTGTCCTATCCCCGCCATGAATATTTCCGGCGCATACTTTGCAGTTTACTGGGTGAGGAAATTGAAAAAGGAGAACTGCCCAACGATATCTCTTGGACCGGTAAACTCGTTCAGGATATATGTTATCATAATGCGCGGAATTTTTTTGATTGGAATGAAAAGTAATTTCTAAGATCATGGCAAGGATTCTGTGTTTTGGTGAATTGCTCCTTCGTTTTTCACCCACACCGGGTGGGCAATGGCTCAAAGAGCAACAGCTTCCTGTTTACCTGGGCGGGGCTGAACTCAATGTAGCCACCGCGCTGGCTAACTGGGATCTTCCGGTTTCTTATTGCACGGCACTCCCGGATAATTTTTTATCGGTCGACGTCCTTAAAGCAATCGAAGAAAGAAAAATAAAAACCGACGCCATTTTAATTTCCGGTGACCGGATCGGAAACTACTATCTCACGCAGGGAACCGATCTGAAAAACAGTTCAGTCGTTTATGACCGCGAACATTCTGCTTTTGCGCATTTGAAAAAAGGAGCCATCAACTGGGACCGGATTCTGCAGGATATTTCCTGGTTTCATTTCAGTGCCATCTCTCCGGCCTTGAATGAATCTGTAGCGGAAGTGTGTCTGGAAGCCTTGCAAGCAGCCTCCAAAAGAAATATTACGATATCGGTTGATTTGAACCACCGTGCGAAATTGTGGAAGGATCGAAATCCGCACGACGTGATGTCCAAGCTCCTGCCTTATTGCGATGTGGTGATGGGTAATCTTTGGTCTGCTCACGATTTGCTGGGCATTCCCCTGGATGCCCCTTTGATTGCAGGCAAGGATAAAACATCTTATCTTCAACATGCGCACCTGACTTCTGCCAGGATTCTGAAAAGATTTGCCCGGGTAAAAACCGTGGCTTGTACTTTTCGGTTTGAGGCGGGAGAACGGGGGATTGTTTATTATGGTTCCCTCTATACGGAGAATCACTGGTCTGATTCATCTCAATACCAGAGTGAAAACATCCTGGATAAAGTGGGGTCTGGAGATTGTTTTATGGCAGGGTTGATCTATGGCTTGTATAACCATTTGCCGGAAGAAAAGGTTATTCAGTTTGCATCTGCGGCGGGGTTTGGGAAATTTTTTGAAAAGGGAGATGCAACCACGCAGGATCTAGCCGCCATTTGGGAAAGAACTAAGCAGTATGAATAAAGAAAAAATCACCAAGGCCATTATCCAACAGGGTGTGATTCCCTTGTTCTATCATCCGGACGAAACAACCACGATGGATATTCTGCAGGCGCTCTATGACGCTGGTATCCGCGTGGTGGAATATACCAACCGGGGCAAACAAGCCCTCAGGAATTTCCGCAGTATAAAAAAAGAAACTTACAAAAGATTTCCCGACCTGGTCCTGGGGATGGGTACCCTGCTGGAACCGAAAACGGCAGAGAAAGCCATTCAGAACGGTGCGGATTTTCTGGTGAGCCCGGGTTATACCCGGGAGCTGTCCCGGTTTTCGAACAATGAAAACATGCTGTGGATACCAGGCTGCATAACCCCCACAGAATTTATTCTGGCCCTGGACGATGGAATTTCACTGGTCAAATTATTTCCGGCCAGTTCCGTGGGTCCCGGATTCATACAATCCAACAAAGAAGTGTTTCCCGATCTTCAGTTTATGCCCACCGGAGGGGTCAGTCCGGAAAATATGGAATCCTGGTTTAGGGCCGGCGCTTCGGTTGTAGGTATGGGAGGGAGTTTGATCAGTCCGTCGATCGTCGAAGGGAAAGACTGGTCTACTTTGAAATCCAACACATCCGCTCTATTGAGCCGGGTCTCATCGATCAGGGCCTCCATCGCTTAAAAATTTCCCCATGCGTCAGCCAGCGGGCAAATACCGGTGGGTTGTAGTCACCCTGCTTTTTTTTGCAACGACCATCAACTACTTGGATCGACAAGTAATCGGATTGCTCAAAGACAACTTGACGGCTGACTTCCACTGGACTGAAAAGGACTATAGCCGGATCGTGATGGCTTTTTCGGGAGCCTATGCCATTGCCTTGTTGTTGTTTGGCCGGCTGATCGATAAAATCGGAACCCGGCTCGGATACGCCATTTCGGTCATAATCTGGAGTGCTGCGGCCATGTGTCATGCGCTGGCCACCGGTACGCTGGGATTTGCGGTGGCGCGCACGGCCCTTGGATTTGGAGAAGGAGGAAATTTTCCTGCTGCCATCAAAGCCGTGGCCGAATGGTTCCCTAAAAAAGATCGGGCTTTTGCCACCGGTATTTTCAACAGTGGAACCAATATTGCGGCCATTGCCGGGCCGCCTGCCATCGCCTGGATTTTTTCAACCTATGGATGGAAGCAGGCTTTTCTGTGGACCGGCGCACTGGGTTTTATCTGGCTGGTGGCCTGGTGGTGGCTTTATGAGGTTCCTTCCAAGCAAAGAAGGATTAGCGCCGAAGAATTGGAATATATCCACAGTGACCAAACTCCGAAATCCGCCTCTCCGGTCTCTCCCTCGTTGCAGGGAGCAGACGCTGTTTCAATCGCCCCAGTCCCCCCAGCACCTGCGGTTTCTTGGCGCAGACTATTTCACCATCGACAGACCTGGGCCATCGTACTCGGAAAATTTCTGACCGATCCCATCTGGTGGTTTTACCTTTTTTGGATCCCTTCTTATTTCAATACCACCTACCACCTGGATATCACCCATTCAGCCATTCACGTATCCACCGTTTACATCATCGCCAGTTTTGGCAGCATCCTCGGAGGATATTTATCCGGTTGGCTGATCAAAAGGGGCTTGCCGGTTTACAAGGCCAGAAAATTTTCCATGCTGGGGTTCGCGATTTGTGTGGTGCCGATTTTTTTTGTGCGCTATACCACCGGTATCTGGTCTGCCGTATGGCTGATCAGCCTGGCGGCATCCGCACACCAAGCCTGGAGCGCCAATATATTTACCCTGGCTTCCGATATGTTTCCTAAGTATACCCTTAGTTCCGTTGTCGGAGTTGCCGGTATGGCCGGATCAACCGGAGGCATTCTTTTTCCATTCCTGATTGGCATCATCCTGGATCATTTTAAACTGCTCGGATTGTTGAGCACGGGTTACAACATCATTTTTGGAATTTGTGCGGGCGCCTACCTGCTGGCCTGGACGGTCATGCAAATACTATCCCCGAAAATGATTCCCTTGACAAAGGTGTAAGGGCCAATCCGTTTTTTTCCATCCATGGCAGTCTGGATGAACAGGAAAAAGGTGGTATTATTCCGATCTCAAACTTTCCACCGGATTGGCCATGGCGGCCCGGGTAGCCTGGAGACTTACCGAAAGCAATGCCACGCAAACAGCCGCCAGACCCGCCAGAACAAATACCCATCCATTG
>JABDAN010000021.1 GCA_013289175.1 Bacteroidota bacterium | reverse complement strand
ATCCAATGACAAGGCTCTATTGGATGTTGTTTTTGGCATGAGCAAACCCGGAGGTCATCTTCCAATTGAATTACCGTCTTCTATGGAAGCGGTTCGCAACCAAAAGGAAGATATGCCCTACGACACCAAAGATCCGCTTTATAAATTTGGTTTTGGCTTAAGCTATTGATATTCGAAATTTCAAAAAGAAGTAAAAAAATAAAAATAACTGTTGACATGAGAAGACTTAATCGCCTTTATTTTGGACTATGTATCCTGTTGTTGTCTATTCATTCCCAAGCGCAATCAAAGAAGGGTGCTGATTATTTTGCGGGCAAATGGAATGTATTGGTAAAGGGTCTACCGAATGGAGATACCAAAATGTCCTTTGTATTTGATGAAAAAGATTCAACCCTGTCGGGAATGGTAATGGATTCTACGGGCAAACAAATTTCAAAAATTGACAGCGTAGTATTGACTGGAATGACCGCCACCGTTTATTTCGTCGCTCAAGGATATGATGTAAACCTGGTGATGAATAGGAAAGACGAGGATCATATTACGGGTAGCCTGATGGGAATGTTTGATGCGGAGGGAGACAGGGCGAAGGCCTCCCAATAGTCAATTGGGGTAGTTCCACCTTGGGATAAAATGTAAAGCTTACCGGGCTAAACAATCCTATTTCCTTGGTTTTTTTGTGATAAGGACGAGATAATCAGCGAGATGAATTATATCGTAACCACCAATCGCCGACCGTCTGGCACTTCCAAATTCCAGAGGTCGGCGATGTCTTTTAGTTTTACCTCAATGGTATCAACAATGAGTAGTCCATTTGCGGCCCGTTCATACATTTCTGGTAATATTTCCGTGAAAAGTTTTCGTATTTGTTCTTTAGACCAGCTGCCCAGACCAGAGCCTGTCAATTGCAAGTCTGCACTCCTTAAATTGGCCGCTGACAATTGAATAAGATCTCCCGTCATGCTGCCCACGGAAACGAACCTGGTTTTAGGGGTAAATGAACCGGTACCCTTTAAGGATGCCAGGATCAGTTCCGCTGAATGACCCCATAAATAGTCGATGATTACATCAATGGGTGAGTCCCTTTGAATCTCCCGCAGCCTTGTGAGAATCTTTTCATCGCTTTGATCTATTACGATAACCTCATCGGCACCTAACTTAAGGAGGTCTTCCAGAGACTTTTGATTTCTTCCGGTTGCGATAACTTTTTTAGCTCCATAATGTTTAGCAATTTGAACAGCTACCCTGCCAGTAAAGCCTGTGGCGCCATTAATCAGAACATTTTCTCCTGCTTGAATATCCGCTTTAAAGCGCAGGCCCATCGCTGCTCCGATTACTGCATTTGGTAATGCGGCCCCGACAGCATTACTCAATTTCGAAGGGAGTTTTACGATCCGATCTTTTTCAATAAGTGCTTGCTCAGACAGCATTCCCTCGACGGCCATTCCATATACCCTGGAGCCGTCACTCAGCATGCATACACCGTCTCCTCCTATTACCCGGCCCCCATCCATCGGCGTATGGCTTGAATAGTGTTTGCCCGTTGCCCTTCCCTTATCAAAATGTTTTATGGCGACCGCTTTTACGGACACCAAAACTTCGTTGTCGGCTTTTGCCTTTGGTTCTGGAATGTCTAAATATTGGGGCAAATCTCCTTTTTGATACAAAACGGCCGCTTTCATCATGAAATAGTTTGAGTTGGGTAATTTACTTTGCTAAATTATCTGAGTTGTAGTCAAATAAATGGAATGGCCATGCATTTCAGGAACCATTTATCTACTGGATTTAAATGTTATTATATTCTTCATCCGTAACTTTTTGTAGCCAATCGACTATTCCGTTTTGGACGTTGGGGTTAACGGCAATATGGGTGAATTTACTGTTGGGTGAAGCTCCATGCCAGTGCTCAATTCCTGGAGAAATTATGATAACATCGCCTTTTCTAACTATTTGAACGGGGCTGCCTCTTTGCTGATAGTAGCCCGTGCCGTCGGTCGCAATTAAAATTTGTCCGCCAGGATGGGTGTGCCAATTGTTTCTTGCTCCTGGTTCAAATACGACGTTACCGATTACCATATGGAACGTTTCATCAGCCGGGATCAAATTTTTGATCCATACGTTTCCAACAAAGTAATCGGCCGAAGCTTTTTCACCTTTTGGAAAAATTGGGATGAGGTTTTCTGAGTTATTCATGATCTTTTATTTACAAAGTAGTAATGGCATCTATTTCTCCCTGTGCCAAATCTTGTTGTTTGATGCGTTTGGCCATAAATTGTTTACCCCAGGTTAAAATGGAAAAAGCTAGGATGGCGCAAGAAGTCATAACACCAGACATAGGCAATGCTGTGTGATTTTGCAAGAGACTTACAGTGGCAGAAGCGATAGCGCCGATGGTCATTTGAATGGCACCAATTAAAGCCGAGGCACTACCAACATTGTACTCTATGGGAGCCAACGCCAGCGCTGTAGCGTTGG
Organism: Bacteroidota bacterium; assembly: GCA_013289175.1. Lineage (GTDB taxonomy): Bacteria > Bacteroidota > Bacteroidia > Chitinophagales > Chitinophagaceae > Puia. Next base: position 37,261 of record JABDAN010000021.1, on the reverse strand, counting down.
GGAAGATGAATCCCTGGCAGGAAAGAAAAATAAAAATGAGGAGGATGGTGATCAAAAGATTTGACCAACCCAAATAGGTTGTCAAACAAAGTAAAATTCCGATGAAACATTGAAAACCGGATGCGATTCGGATCACCTGTTCACTGCTATAATTTCTTAAAGCTAAATTATTGACCTGGCTAGCACCGATCAATCCCATCGCAATTACCGCAAAAATCCAACCGAACTGCGTATTGCTTACCTTAAATAACTCCATAAATACAAAGGGTGAACCACCAATATATGCATATAGGCCCGCATAAGAAACAGCTCCCGTTAATGTATAGGTGAGGAATTGGGGAAAACGGATTACTGATAAAAAATTCTTAATAATGGGAATCGGTTTCAGAGAAAAATTCGCGTCGGGTGCCTTGCTTTCAGGCAGAAAAAAATACGTTCCTAAAAGAATGATAAGAACGACCAGTATGAGCACAACGAACACATAACGCCAACCCAGTACGGAGGTAATATAACTACCCAGGGTAGGTGCAATGATCGGGGACACGGACACTACTAACATCAGCATGGAAAATATTTTGGCAATTTCCTTTACTTCAAATAGGTCCCTCACCATTGCTCTGGCAGCTACAAGACCTACACAGCCGCCCACGGCCTGAAAAAGTCTGAATAATATTAGTATATGTACGGAGCCGGCGAAAGCACAACCTATGGAGGCCAGGAAATAAAGACTTAACCCTCCATACAACGGTTTTTTCCGCCCGAATCGTTCAAGCAGGGGCCCGTATATAAGCTGACCTGCAGAAATTCCAAGAAAAAAGCTGGAAAGTGATAAAGTCACTTCCGAAACAGTGGTGTGCAAGCTTTTGGCAATGGAGGGGAAGGCGGGTAAATACATATCAATGGACAAAGGACCTATGGCAGTGAGCAACCCCAATAGTAAAATGACGGTTAATTTATTATCGGAATGAACGCTTTTCATATTTCGGGTGTAGTGAGAAAATAACCGTTGAATTGCTTTGACTTAAGCAAAAGCAAAGGTAGTAACTCATTATTATCCTTTTTTGCAGCACATTATTTGGGTTTAGTCGCATTTTTTTGGGATCATTCCAAACTCCAGTTAGTTTTAGTATAGATATTCATGCGAATAAGGATCTGCAATTTCCATTTCTTTCCGAGCGTTTTTGACCAATGCCGAAAATCGGCACATGAATAAGGCTGGTATTGGGTGAACCCTGAAGTAAAATCGGGAAGGACTTTAAAGACGAGGTTTTGAGAATTATTATTTACAAACGTTTTTCGGACACTGCAGGCACTATAGTTGTTAATAAATGTTAAATCAATAATTTTTAACCGGATCACTCTTTTTTAAAAACTCCAAGAAAATGAAAGTCATAAAATTTCCATTGAAAAGTCCACGGACTTTAAAGATTTCAATGATCATATTCGTTTTTACAGTAAATATATGTTCCGGTCAATCCAAACCAGATCGCTCCTTGCTGGCTCTTTCTAAAGCGGACCATGTGCTGGCGATTATAGATCCTACGACTTTGACAGTGATCGCTCGAGTTCCTGTGGGGTCCGATCCCCATGAGGTGATCGCATCCGAAGATGGCAAGACGGCCTACGTTACCAACTATGGAGGAGGCAGCTTTCATGAACTCAATGTAATAGATCTTCTTTCGCAAAGGCCTTTGACTAATATTGATACCAGACCACTGATCGGTCCGCATGGATTGACCTTTGCAGCAGGGAAAGTATGGTTTACGGCGGAAGGCTCAAAAGCCGTGGGACGGTATGACCCTGGCGCGGGCATTATGGACTGGTGTATGGGAACAGGACAAAATCGGACACATATGTTGTTTGTAACGGCAAACGGACAAAATGTTTATACCACCAATGTAAATGCCGGTACCGTAAGTATTCTGGTAGATACATTGCTGCCGCCGCCCGTTGGACCGGGAGGACAAGTATTTCCTGGAGCCAAGCCCCGGTGGGAGTGGATGCAAACCGTCATTCCGGTATCCAAAGGCTCTGAAGGATTTGACGTATCCCCCGATGGCCTGCAGTTATGGACCGCAGCGTCGGAGGATGGCAGCATTTCAATCATCGATATTGCCGCTCGAAAATTAATAAGTAAGATCGATGCCAAGATCTTGGGAGCTAACCGGCTTAAATTTACGCCGGATGGCAAGCGGGTACTGGTTACCAGTCTTAGAATGGGTGATCTTTTTGTATATGATGCCCAGTCTCACCAAGAACTAAAACGAATAAATATCGGACATGGAGCGGCCGGCATTCTGGTGGATGATGATGGATCGCGCGCGTTTATCGGATGTACCCCCGATAACTATGTGGCGGTAATAAATCTTCAGACTTTGGAAGTTACTGGACATATTGAATTGGGGGGGCCGGATGGTTTGGCCTGGGCAATCCGAAAATAGCGCCGCATGGGAGTTAACCGGTAGAGGATCGATGCTTTGTTTTGACCAAGACAATTAAGTAGGGTATTCGGGTGTTCGGTATTGAAATGCCTTAATTGGTTTCTGGTTTAACAAGAGCAATTTATGTCTGTCTACTTATTATTTCCTTTTAATTACGCTACATTGTATGTACATTCTTTTCAATGCATTCGTCTTTAAGGATCCCTCAACGATACCTGGTAATCATACTTCTCTATTTCCTGGTTTTGATTACATCGCAGGGATCATGAATTTTTTTGGCCAATCGGGTTCATTTGTCATGGGGGTTATTTTCGGAAAAATCGTTGATTTCACGCATAGTTTTGAATCACCACAATTTGTAATGGTCGGGGTTTTGATTGTGTGTGGGCTTTGTTGGATGACGATAGACGCCTCTAAAAAAATAAGACTGATGCCGGTAGCACCCTTGTCGAGCTTGCCTTTGCCTCAGGTGGAAAAAGGTTAAAAGACCATAAAAAGCACTTCTTACCCTAACTAAAAAAAAATACCTTAATAAACTCATCTTCTTAAATATTCAGCGTGATGACGACCTCTGAATTTAATTAAAAAAATGTAATACCAGTTCCATGACTGATAACGGATTTATCGATTCCATCAACCATAAGTATTTCGAAGGTAAACTTTCGAAAAGCCAAATAACAAGACTTCAGGACTTTGACCCAAAGAATACGGAGGCGAAAAATTTTATGGAGGGCGCGATGGCAAGGATCCAAAGAATGGGTGTCAGCGCAAAGGATATCGGAGAACTTATTTTTTGGGAGATGGCCAGTATTTGGCCTAAGATACTTCCCGGAGCCTGGTCGGGTATTGTTCCGCCGATTACTTTCCCCAATCGCCACGTCTTGCTGGACGATTATATGAAAAAAAACCAATGGAAACCTTTAACAGAAGGAAGCAAGGTTGTTGATCTGGGATGTGGCTTTCCTCCGCTTACAGCCCTTGATCTTGCTCGCAAATTCTCTCGTGTTCAAATTACGGGGGCGGATCCCTCCTTTGGGAAGTATACTGTAACGGACAGCAAGGGCAATTATGCCTGTATATTGGAGGACGGCCATATCAATTATTTACAGCCCGTAGCCGGTAGCCAGGAATCGTGGAACTTCATATTTGAGAATTTGGATGACACCAAAAAACGTTTTGCAATTAAATTCAATGAACTCAAAAAAAACCTGCCCCAGACGGAGGATGCGAATACCTACGAAGAATTCCAAATGGATGGCTGGACGATAACGAGGAACCCATTGAGGAGATATGAACTGAAAAATCTTGGCTTTATTCAAAAGGGAATGGGGGATGAAGAAATTCCCAGTCATTTGGACATGATCCGATGCATGAATGTTTTGGTATATTTTGATCCGGTTTTCCGCAGGGATGGACTGGAATGGGCCTGCCGTCATCTCAAAGAAGGGGGTATATTTTTCTGCGGCTTAAACTGGTCTGAATCCATCAATAGCCGCTTTTCTGTGTACCGTAGGGAGAACAATGCCATGCAATTAAAGGAATTTAGTTTTTCTATCGAAAACCTACGCCCCCTGGAAGGTGTTCCTTATTTTTCCTTTAGAAACGATGACTTTGAACAAGAACAATTGCTGCAGCACGCGGTAATGATTCGCCAAAATAAGGTGTTCATGGATGAATTCAATACCGGATTTGACAAGATTTTACATGAACATTCCGTTTGCGAAAGGGATTCAGCAGGTTACCTGGGATTTGTCAACACAGGCCTACCACCTGTTCAATTATTGGCGAACATGAGCAAGACCTTTAAGCAATTAAGTGATAACTATGCAGATGGAGTTGTAGCCGTTTTGAGGGAACGGGGCAAAAAAGCATGGGTCAACGAAATTGGATTTATTGGTATTGAAATTTGAGTTCCTTATACTTGAATCTTGATCTATTTTATTTTAAACGACATGCCTTGCAATGTACATTTGAGTGATCGCGCCAAGCTAGGGAGTAACCAACTCAGATAAATATCCCTTCATGAAAGAAAATATCACAGAAGTTATTGTCGTCATTGGTTCAGGATCGATCGGCCAGGCAATTGCGCGGCGAGTCAGCGCTGGTAAGCAGGTTCTGCTCGCCGATCTTCATCCGGAAAACAACCACAGGGCTGCAAAAATTTTGAGTGAAGCGGGATTTGAAGTAAGCACGGCGGTTGTGGATGTGTCTTCCCGCGATTCTGTTCATGCACTTATTAGCGTAGCCACAGCAATTGGAAACATCAAGGGTCTTATACACGCCGCCGGTGTATCTCCTTCGCAGGCATCTCCATCCACCATACTCAAGGTGGATTTGTATGGCACGGCGATGGTGCTTGAAGAATTTGGTAATGTGATCGCACCGGGCGGTGCCGGGGTGGTGATCGCTTCGCAATCAGGACATCGCTTGGGGTCCCTTACGGCTGACCAAAACAAGGCACTGGCCTTGACGCCTGCCGACGAATTGCTGTCTCTTCCAATGCTCCAGCCCGATCAGATAACTGACTCCCTGCACGCGTATCAGGTCTCCAAACGTGGAAATTCTTTGCGGGTGATGGCTGAAGCCGTGCGATGGGGTAAGCGCGGAGCTCGGATCAATACCATTAGTCCGGGAATTATTATCACACCGCTCGCCAAGGACGAGTTGAGCGGTCCACGTGGCGATGTATACAGGCGCATGATCGGAGTGTCTGCGGTGGGGAGAGCCGGAACACCCGATGAAGTAGGTGCTGTTGGTGCGCTATTGATGGGGTCGGATGGAGGATTCATTACTGGCAGCGATTTTTTAATGGATGGTGGGGTAACAGCCGCCTACTGGTTTGGTGATCTGGCTCCCGAATGACCTCCCGCATTAAATTTATTAACCTTTTCTATACTTCATGATGTTGGTAGATTGCTGCCAGAATCTTCATCTAACGATCAAGCCATTTTTTTCGTTTGAAAACGAGGTTCGCAAATCAACCGTCTATCCGCTCGATTGGCATCCCCTTGCCGCCCTTTGGTTGATGGGTCATCTAAATGAATTTTTCTGTAGCGTATGCTCCCATTCATTCGCTCGGTATGGAATGGTGCTCATGCACAAATGTCCATTGTCCCACAATTTTTCTTAAGCCAATGGTTAATCTAAAGTCCAAAACCTTAAACCCCAAGCCATCGTGATTGTTCGAACACCGCATTTCTGCGTAGGCGAACGCAACGTTTTCATCCGTAACAATTTTGAGTTCAAGAATATCGAAAACGCCTGGCTCGGTATAGAGGTAAAATAGGTCCCAGGTTTTTTGGTAGGCTTCTAACCCCACTGATTTAAATGGTTCGGGTACATCATACATTACAAAATCGGCGGCATGATGAGCCAGTATTGCTGGAATATTCTTGCTTCGTACCGCGGCAGCCCAATTTACAATCAAGGCTTTTATTTGCAATTCATTGCTCATTTGGCAAGATTTTCAATGGATGGTCAATATCTTGCTTTTGGCGGTCATTCAGCAACCAGTGATTCCCAAAACGACCGGTATATTCTTCAAACAAGGCGCCCCGAACAGTTTGGGATGTGGATGAGTCAGCTGACCAACCCCCAAGAGCATTGAATAACAGGTCGTGGTTCCCTTTTCACTGGTGTTCCAAATTCTCTGATTCAATCCCATTCAATTTGTGGATATTTTTCCCCAAAACAGGAAATTGCTTGGGAACCATAGCCATAATCGTACGATGTGTCAAGGGCACGATTTTTTAACATTTACCCCATAATTTGTGCGAGCTATAACCAAAGTGTGATCATGGCATTGGCATAAGCGATCATGGTTGAAAATGAATCTGGCTTGGTCAAAAAGCAGCTTGCTCCCAATTCATAAGATATTTTGCGATCATTGTTTAAAGTGGAAGTGGTGAGAATAACAATTGGAATCTGACTGAACTTCTTATTCGATCTGATTTCCTTAAGCGCTTGTAACCCCATGATACCAGGCATGTTAAGATCCAGTATAATGAGATTCGGAAATTCACTTTCCATGATGTGCAGCCTATGGAGAAGATCTTCAGCGCTGTCGACAAACACAAAATCCAACTCGGCGTTGTTTTTTACGAAAGCGTCTAAAATAATCTGCCGGTCGTCGGGGTCGTCATCAACTATAAATATCAGGTTTCCGGTTTTGGGTTTCATACGGCTAATGTATTTATTAATATTCTCATTATTAAAAAATCATTCTAGCTCGAGATTTTTGTCAATTCCAATTAAAATTAAATACTTCCAGAAATGCGTGTTTTGAAAAGGACTACTGCAGCCAAACCAGTCAAAACTTCCCCAAAGCCTGCTAAAATCAAAACTGCTAGCCAGACCGACTTAAATCACCCATCTAACGGGCACGGCCATATCGTAGTGAACAATTTGTACGAAGATCGTGAGTTGCTGACTGTCCTAACAGAAGTGAAAAATGGAAATTTTAAGGTACGCATGCCCATCGATAGGGTAGGAATACAGGGAAAAATATGTGATACACTCAATGACATCATTTCCTTAAATGAGGAAATGATGCTTGAATTTACACGCGCCGGCAATACGATCGGTAAACAAGGAAAACTGAACCAGCGCATTGAAGTACCGAGTGTCAAGGGAGCTTGGAGCACTGGTGTGGGGTCTCTGAACGCGTTGATTGCCGATCTTGTTACACCCACGATTGAAATTGCCCATGTAATCAGTTCCGTGGCTAAGGGTAATCTTTCTCAAGAAATGCCTTCCGAAATTGGCGGCCACGCTTTACAGGGCGAATTCTCTAGAATTGCCAAAGAGGTCAACGACATGGTAAAACAACTCAATCTTTTTTCCATGGAAGTAACCCGCGTAGCGCGGGAAGTGGGATCCGAAGGCAAACTGGGTGGTCAGGCAAAAGTAAAGGGAGTGGGCGGGGTATGGAAGGATTTGACCGATTCCGTAAATCAGATGGGTAGTAATCTGACGGCGCAGGTGCGCAATATTGCCGAAGTGACGACCGCTGTTGCCAAGGGAGACTTATCCAAGAAAATTACCGTTGATGTAAAAGGTGAAATACTAGAATTGAAAAATACCATCAACACCATGGTTGATCAGCTGAACTCTTTTTCTTCTGAAGTAACCCGGGTTGCACTCGAAGTGGGTACGGAAGGGAAACTGGGTGGTCAGGCGCAGGTAAAAGGCGTAGCAGGAACCTGGAAGGACCTAACCGACTCGGTAAATCAAATGGCCAGCAACCTGACTGGTCAGGTACGAAATATCGCGGAAGTAACTACAGCCTTTGCGAAGGGCGATTTATCCCGGCAGATTACCGTGGATGTAAAAGGTGAAATATTGGAATTGAAAAATACGATCAACACGATGGTTGATCAGCTCAATTCGTTTTCTGGTGAAGTGACAAGGGTAGCCCGTGAAGTAGGGTCAGAGGGAAAATTGGGTGGTCAGGCTAAAGTTAAAGGCGTAGGCGGTGTTTGGAAAGATTTGACAGATTCTGTCAATCAGATGGCCAGTAATCTCACCGGGCAGGTTCGAAATATCGCCGAAGTAACAACAGCGGTGGCCAAAGGGGATTTATCCCGAAAAATCACGGTGGATGTAAAGGGAGAAATACTAGAATTGAAAAATACCATCAACACCATGGTGGATCAGCTGAACTCTTTTTCTTCTGAAGTAACCCGGGTTGCACTCGAAGTGGGTACGGAAGGGAAACTGGGTGGTCAGGCGCAGGTAAAAGGCGTCGCTGGAACTTGGAAAGATCTGACCGATAGCGTAAATGGAATGGCCAGTTCGCTGACTGGTCAGGTTCGAAATATTGCCGAAGTAACCACCGCTGTGGCAAAGGGCGATTTGTCTAGAAAAATCACGGTGGATGTAAAGGGAGAAATCCTGGAATTGAAAAATACCATCAATACCATGGTAGATCAACTCAATTCTTTTGGTTCTGAAGTAACGCGGGTAGCGCGTGAAGTGGGATCAGAAGGAAAGCTGGGCGGTCAGGCCGACGTACCGGGCGTGGGGGGAACCTGGAAAGATTTAACGGACAGTGTCAATAAGATGGCCAGTAACCTGACTTCTCAAGTGCGAAATATCGCTGAAGTGACTACAGCGGTGGCCACAGGAGATCTTTCCCGAAAAATCGATGTGGATGTAAAGGGGGAAATCCTGGAATTAAAAAATACCATCAATACGATGGTGGAACAATTGCGTGGGTTTGCCTCGGAAGTTACCCGGGTTGCCCGCGAAGTAGGTTCTGAAGGCAAACTGGGTGGACAGGCAGCAGTGGAAGGGGTGGGGGGGGTTTGGAAGGATCTGACTGATAGTGTAAATGGGATGGCCAGTAACCTTACTGGTCAGGTGCGAAATATTGCCGAAGTAACCACTGCCGTCGCAAAAGGGGATCTGTCTAGAAAAATTACGGTGGATGTAAAGGGTGAAATCCTCGAATTAAAAAACACCATCAACACCATGGTGGATCAGCTGAACTCATTCGGTTCGGAAGTTACGCGTGTGGCCCGTGAAGTGGGATCAGAAGGACAACTCGGTGGCCAGGCTGACGTGCCGGGCGTGGGAGGAACCTGGAAAGACCTTACCGACAGTGTGAATAAAATGGCCAGCAACCTTACCTCTCAGGTTAGAAATATTGCGGAAGTGACAACGGCTGTGGCGAATGGAGATTTATCCAGAAAGATCACGGTAAATGTGAGAGGAGAAATTCTTGAGTTAAAAAATACCATCAATACGATGGTAGATCAATTGCGAGGATTTGCATCTGAAGTAACCCGTGTAGCCCGCGAAGTGGGAACGGAAGGTAAACTCGGAGGACAAGCCAATGTACCCGGCGTAGCAGGAACTTGGAAAGACTTAACGGACTCAGTAAACCAAATGGCGGGAAACCTGACTGCGCAGGTTCGAAATATTGCAGAAGTGGCAATAGCCGTGGCAAATGGGGATATGTCAAAAAAAATTACCGTAGATGTGCGGGGGGAAATTCTCCGCCTGAAAGAGACCCTGAATACCATGGTGGATCAGTTGCGTGCATTCGCTTCTGAAGTAACGCGCGTTGCCCGCGAAGTGGGGACCGATGGTAAACTAGGGGGACAGGCTTTTGTACCAGGGGTTGCCGGAACATGGAAAGATTTAACAGACTCAGTAAACCAGATGACGGGTAATCTAACTGCCCAGGTACGCAATATTGCCGAAGTAACGAAAGCGGTGGCCAGTGGCGATTTATCCAAAACCGTAGCGATTGATGTAAAGGGGGAAATTCTGGATTTGAAAAACACCATCAATACGATGGTGGAACAATTGAACTCTTTTGCCTTTGAAGTGACACGGGTGGCCAGGGAGGTTGGTACGGAAGGAAAATTAGGGGGGCAAGCCGAGGTCAGGGGGGTTGCTGGGACCTGGAAGGATCTAACAGACAGTGTAAATATGATGGCTTCGAACCTGACCAATCAGGTCCGTGGAATTGCCAAAGTAGTAACGGCCGTAGCAACCGGTAACCTCAAACAAAAACTTGCCATCGTATCCCGGGGAGAAGTGGCCCAGCTAATCGATACCATCAATGAAATGATCGACACCTTGGCCCTATTTGCTGATCAAGTAACCACTGTAGCGCGGGAGGTGGGAGTGGACGGACGCCTGGGTGGACAAGCCAGCGTACCAGGTGCTTCCGGTATTTGGAAAAACTTGACAGAAAACGTTAATCAGCTAGCGCAAAATTTAACCACCCAAGTAAGATCCATTTCTGAAGTAGCATCTGCGGTTACCAAGGGAGACCTAACCCGAACCATTCGGGTAGAAGCAAAGGGAGAAGTGGAGGCCCTAAAAGATACAATCAACCAGATGATTGCCAATCTCAAGGAGACGACTTTGAGAAATCAGGAACAGGACTGGTTGAAATCCAACCTCGCTACATTTACTCAAATGCTTCAAGGCCAGAAGGATCTGAAAACGGTAACACAAAGAATTCTTTCCGAATTGGCTCAGGTAGTGACGGCTCACTATGGTGCATTTTATATTCTTACTCAGGATGAAAATAGTCAGTCTGTTAGTTTGAGTCTTTTTTCTGCTTACGGCTATAAAACTGATAAACAAATACCCACTCAATTCTCCATTGGAGAAGGCCTGGTTGGTCAGGTAGCATTTGAGAAGGAGCGAATCATTCTGTCCAATATTCCAGGCAATTACATAAAAATCAATTCTGGTCTGGGGCGAGCAAAACCAGCTAACCTGATTATTTTACCGGTGTTATTTGAAAATAAAGTAAAAGCGGTCATTGAGTTGGCGTCCTTGGATGAATTCAGTGAAACCCACCTGGATTTTTTAAGTCAGCTTACTGAAAGTATCGGTATTGTACTGAACACGATCGAAGCCAATACCCGCACCGAAGGATTGTTGGCTCAATCACAGTCATTGGCGGGTGAATTGAAAATTCAGCAGGAAGAGCTTCGCAGAACAAATGACGAACTTCAAGACAAGGCATTGCTGCTCGTAAAACAAAAGAATGAAGTTGAGGCGAAGAACAAGGAAGTGGAAGAAGCCAGAAAATCGCTAGAAGAGAAAGCCGAGCAGTTGACCCTGACATCTAAATACAAGTCTGAGTTTCTGGCCAATATGTCACATGAGTTAAGAACACCGCTAAACAGCCTTTTGATCCTGGCCCAACAGTTATATGAAAACGCGGAAGGGAACCTGAATGACAAGCAAATCAGATATGCCAAAACGATTCACTCCTGCGGCGATGACCTCATTCAGCTCATAAATGACATCCTTGATCTGTCAAAAATTGAATCCGGATTTATTACAGCCAATATTGCACCGGTACGTTTCAGCGAAATCGCCTCATTTGTGGAAACAACCTTCAAACCGATTTCGGAAGCCCGGCATCTCCGGTTTACCATTGAAACCGATTCCAATCTTCCAGAATCGGTCGATACGGATTTACAGCGCCTAAATCAGATCCTCAAAAATCTCCTTTCCAATTCTTTCAAATTCACAGAGAAAGGAGAGGTAAAATTGAAGATTTATGAAGCCAACCGCAACTGGAAAACTGGCAACAGTAATCTGGACTTTGCAGATCGAGTTGTCGCCTTTGCAATTAGCGATTCGGGTATCGGTATACCACAGGAAAAACAAAATATCATATTTGAGGCTTTTCAACAGGCTGAGGGCTCGACCAGCCGTAAGTATGGTGGCACTGGACTAGGTCTATCCATCAGCCGTGGGCTAGCGGAACTATTGGGAGGTACCATTGAATTGGAAAGTTTACCATCTCAAGGAAGTACATTTACCCTTTTTCTGCCCATTGAAAACGAAGCTGGGCTAATTAAAAAAGAGACCTCCGAAAACATGAGTGCCTTCCGTCAGTTGCAATTGGGATCAGACAGTGGTGAAATAGATACATTACTAAATTCATTGCGGGTGACAACGGGTGGAATGGAGTCAGATCACCTGCAGATCGTAAATGAAATGATCAATGATACAGGAGATGACAGGACGAACATCCATCCAGGCGATAAAATCATAATGATCGTGGAAGATGATTTTCGCTTTGGGAAGATCGTGATCGAAATGGCACACCAGTACAATTTGAAAGCAATCGTGGCCTCTAATTATCTTGAAGTTTTTGATTTTATCTCCCGGTTTACGCCTATCGCCATCACGCTGGATGTGAAACTACCGGATACAAGTGGTTGGAAGGTACTGGACCTCCTGAGAAATGATATGAATTTTAGACATATTCCGATTCACCTCATTTCCGGTGAAGAAAATCGGGATCTGGCACTCAAGCGGGGGGCGCGGAGTTTTCTTTTAAAACCATTAGAGAACGAATCATTGAAAGAGCTCTTTGAGGATATCGTCTCCTTTTCTAAAAAAGATTCCAGAAAAATCCTAGTGATCGAAGATAACGAAACGGACGCCTCTCAAATTATCAAGATGCTAACCAATGAGCGGATTGAAGTAGTACTTGCGGAAACAGCCACCAAGGCACTCGCGCAAGATTTAGATTCCTTCGATTGTATTATTATGGACTATTCCCTTCCGGATATGTCGGGTCACCACTTGTTAGAAAAACTTGGAGAGAATAAACGCAATCTTACACCTGTAATCATTTATTCGGCTAAGGATTTTGACAAGAAGGAGTTGCTGAACATTTATAAAAACTCGAATACCATACTCTTGAAAGGTGTAAAGTCCCTGGAATTTCTATTGGAAGAAGCGGTACTTCAATTACATATTGATCACAAGGACCTTCCTCTTGAAAAAAAGCGCATTCTTGAGAATATTCGAATAAAAAGTGATATCCTGACCGGCAAAAACATTCTCGTTGTTGACGACGATATTCGCAACCTGTTTGCCCTTACGACGGTTTTTGAACGCTACAATATTAATGTGATTACCGCAGAGAGCGGCCGAGATGCCATCGACATCCTCAACGATGAAAATCAAAAAATTGAGATGGTCCTGATGGATATTATGATGCCAGAAATGGATGGGTATGAAACCACCTTGAAAATACGTCGGGAACACAAGAATAATAGCCTTCCTATTATTGCGGTGACTGCCAAAGCTATGAAAGGCGACAGGCAGAAATGTATTGAAGCAGGCGCTTCCGATTATATTACAAAACCTTTAAAGATAGATCAACTGCTTTCACTAATGCGGGTTTGGTTTTATAAATAAATAAGGTATGTATCCTAGTATTTTATTAGTTGATGATCGGGAGGACAATTTGTTGTCGATGGAAACCATTTTGGAATCCGGGAAATACAACTTCGTAAAAGCCACTTCTGGTAAACAGGTATTGAAAATATTATTGACCCAGGTTGATTTTGCCCTAATTCTGATGGATGTGAATATGCCCAACCTGAACGGATTTGAAACGGCTACCTTGATATATGAAAGAGAACGACTTCGACATATTCCGATCATATTTATTACCGCCAACAACTATGGTGAAGACAACATATTCGAAGGTTATCGTTCAGGGGCTGTGGATTATATTTATAAGCCTATTAATCCCGAGTTATTAAGGGCAAAGGTTGCAGTTTTTATTGAATTATATCGTAAAAATGCCCAGTTGCTTGCCCAAGAGCAACGGTTAATTGCCATTAATAAAAACCTGGAACTTGAAATTCAGGAAAGAAAAGCTTCTGAAGAACAAGTGAGCGCATTGAACCTCCAATTGCTGCAAAATATTTCGAGATTGGAGTCAGCCAATAAAGAATTGGATCTTTTTGCTTTTATGGCATCCCATGATTTGCAAGCCCCCTTGCGAAAAATCAGGATGTTTAGCGACCGTCTTATGATGGATTATGTTAATAAAATAGATGAGGAGGGGCAAGCTCACCTGACCCGGATACAGAATGGTTGTAAACAGATGCAACTATTAATCAATGATATTCTGGAATTTTCTAAAATTTCAGTGAAGAAAGAATTATTCAGGGAAGTGGACTTAAATATTATCATCGATCAAATATTGGCGGACTTTGAAGAACAGATAGAACAAAAGAAAATAAAAGTAATAGTAGACAAACTGCCGCACCTTTATGTAAATCCGGTATTGATGAATCCCTTATTTTCTAATCTGATAAGCAATGCGATAAAATATAGTCGAAACTTTGAAGACTCCTTTATTCGTATTCGTACCGATCTTCCCGTTTCGCAAGGGTCATTTTCTGAAATAAGGGGAAAGAAAAAATATTGTCGAATTTTTATTGAGGACAACGGAATCGGATTTGAACAAAAATATGCTAAGGAGATTTTTGATATGTTTCGCCGACTGCATCCTGGAGCCGAATTTGATGGAACAGGGATAGGATTGGCACTTTGTAAGAAAATAGCAGAAAAGCATGGGGGTGCGATTTCGGTAAACAGCGTAGTAAATAAAGGTTCCACTTTTATACTTTCACTGCCTTTAGTAAACCTGGCAAATGAACTGATACCGATACCAGGAAGCCACAGCGCAAGTTCCGGAGAGAAATAGCGCTTTTTTATATTAGAAAAATATCGAATGGGAAGGTTTATCCTCATTCAAGTGTTGGATTTGGGTATGGGCTGATACAAGAAAGTTATAGGAAATGCCCACCTTCGGCGTTAATCTTACAAATTGAGACCCAATGGGTCCTACGCGCACGGATCAAGATATTTATTTTATAGAGGTTAACCTTGAATAAGACTGTAAAGGGGACGTACGTGTCTTTTTAGGGGAGTTTTAATGAATTAAGTAAAATCACAAAGCTGTAAGAGCCCTGACGCTTACAGCTTTGTTGCTGATAATAGCTTCAAGAGGTTTACGAATTGCTAGATCTGAGCCCGGTATCGTGACCTGATTCCTCCATTTCATGCTCCTTTATATCCTCATTTCTCGTCGTACCAGCGCTTTCCGCATATTTTCCCAATACCTAACTGGCATAGTCTTTTCCTTGAGCCTGATGTCCGTCCGTTGCTGTGCATGATGGGCAGCTTTTTCGTGCTTTCCTTCTGAAGTGTATTTAGCCGCAGAACGACGGTGTTTTGTTGCCTATTCAAAATGCTCAGCTGCTTTTTTGTGAAGTTCTTGTGGCATATAGTGGTATTCAGGTGAAATAGAGTCGGTATGCTAAAAATAATGCCAACGAGGAGGAGTAGAATGGTATAATTTTTAAAGCTTCCAAACCATGGAATTGACAACAGGTTATCCTTTTTCAGTGATAAAGAATGGACTCCCTTTTCAGTATCCAAAATTATTAAGCAACGACCAGGCTCGGGTCGCTATCATAGGTGGGGGAATCTCCGGAGCACTGACCGCTTATTTCCTCACAGAGGCCGGAATTGATTGTATTTTATTGGATGGACGCACCATCGGTTTAGGCAGCACTTGCGCTAGTACTTCCTTATTGCAATATGAGTTGGATAAACCCCTTCATGAATTGACTAAACAGGTGGGCGAGCGCAGCGCAACCAGAGCCTATCAGTTGTGTAGTTATTCTATTGAAGTTTTGGAGGGTATTGCGCACAAGATCGGCTTTGAGGAATTCGATAAACGCGGTAGCTTATTTTTCTCCACCCATACAGGCCAGAAGTCATTCATGAAAAAAGAATTTGATGCACGCAGACAGGCGGGATTTGAAGTTTCATTTTTGACAAAAGAAGATATATTAAAAAACTACGGATTAAAAGCTGAATATGCCATATTATCGGGGAAAGGAGCCACTACCAATGCATATACATTTACCCATGCGTTGTTAAAAAATAGCATAAAAAATGGACTACGCGTTTTTGACCGTTCGAAAGTTCTGGAAGTAATTTATGGCAAGAAGGGTGTGTCATTAAGAATGGAAAACGGATTTTCGGTGTCGGCTGACAAACTGGTTAACGCTTCTGGATTTGAGATTGTCAATTTTATATCTAAAAATATAGTAGAACTATTTTGTACATATGCGGTGGTATCGGAAAATGCAAGAGAAATGAAAGAAATGTGGAAAAATGAAATAATGATGTGGAATACGGACGATCCTTATCTCTATATGCGGCTTGCCGATGACAATAGGATTTTAATTGGTGGAAGAGATGAGCGGTTCAATGCCAGTATGTCAAAGGACCTATATGTGAAGAAATCTGATCTTTTAAGAAAAGACTTCGAGAAACTATTTCCTAATATTTCCTTTAGAAGTGAATTCGCTTGGAGCGGAACTTTTGGTCGAACCAAAGATTCTCTTCCCTATATAGGTTCTTACAAAAAGACACCCAATACATACTATGCGTTGGGTTTTGGCGGCAATGGCATAACATTTAGTGTTATAGCTGCGGAGATTATACGGGATCTTCTTCTGGGAAATAAAAATCCAGATATTGAAATATTTGGATTTGAAAGAAAGCACTAGTATTTACATTTCTGGGATTAAGGTTTAGAAATCGGATAATAGTGAAGCTTAGCATTATGAAAAAAAATTTTACAGTATTTATCAAATCAAGAAAAAGGCTTGTAATTGTCTTGGGGTCTCTGGTGATCCTTCTGGTTGCATTCAGGATTGCACTTCCTTATATCTTACTTAGATTAGTCAACAAGGAACTTCAGCATATTAAGGGATATACTGGTCATGTAGATGATATTGATGTTGCTCTCATTCGGGGAGCTTACAAGATTAAATCTATTAGGTTGGATAAAACTGGGGGTAAAGTACCAGTGCCTTTTTTCTCTGCGCCATTGATTGACTTGAGCTTACAATGGGAGTCTCTGTTTCACGGTAGAATTGTTGGTGAAATTGAAGTAGATCAGCCTGTTTTGAATTTTGTGAAAGGTCCCACGGAAGAGACTAGTCAGACTAGAATTGATTCCAGTTGGACAGATGTCGTGAAAAAACTAATGCCGTTAAAGTTGAATAAATTTGAGATTGTTGAAGGCCAGATTCATTATCGAGATTTTAATAGTAAACCGACATTTGATATTTATACTAAACAGGTTCATATTCTTGCCGAAAACTTGAATAATGCCGAAAAGAATAAAGAGCTTCTTCCTTCTACCATAACTGCTTCCGCAGATGTGTATGGTGGCAAAGCGACTGCAACGATGAAAATGGATGCTTTAGCCAAAACACCCACTTTTGAAGGCAAGGCAATATTGCAAGGCCTAAATCTCGCAAATCTCAATAATTTTATTGATGCTTTTGCTCGATTCGATATTAAATCGGGTGAGATCAGCATCTATACGGAAGCTGCAGCCAAAAATGGCAAAATCATAGGCTATACCAAGCCAATAATAAAAAATCTAAAGGTTGTAAACTGGGAAAAGGATAAGAATAAACCCCTAAAAATTGCTTATGAAGCCGTTGTAGGTGCAATTGCCTGGATATTCAAAAATCACAATAAGGAACAGCTAGCTACCAAGGTTGAATTTGAAGGGAATATCAAAAATCCCAACATCGATATCTGGGAGTTAATTGGTGAGGTATTAAAAAATGCTTTTATACAAGCTTTGTATCCATCCTTGGAAAATTCTGTGAATATTAACACTGTCGGCAAAGGGGAAATCAAAGATTCACCTTTAAAAAAGGAAATAGATAATTCAGGCGGAATTATAAAAAATAAATCGGAGCCGAAGAAAACAAAAAAACAACTCAGGCAAGAAAAGCGTGCTAAAAAAAAGGCTGAGAAAAAAAAGAAAGAAGAAGAAAGCAAAAAGTAGTAAACCAAAAAATCGTTAAATATGCAAAATGAAAATCCATCTCATCAGGCAGGATTTGCTGAAAAATTTGCGGTAACTGTTACACGAATAACAGGTAGTACTGCAGCTTTTATATTGGCTTTTTTTCTCGTTTTGATCTGGGCAGTTTCAGGCCCTTTTTTTCATTATTCTCAATCCTGGCAACTGGTTATCAATACAGGTACCACAATTATCACATTTCTAATGGTGTTTTTGATTCAAAAGGCACAAAACAAAGACTCCCTTGCAATTCAGCTGAAACTAAATGAGCTGGTCGCCGCCCATGAATTTGCAAGTAACCGGTTGGTTAATGTCGAGAACATGTCAGAAGAAGATCTCAAAGTGATTCAGAAATATTATGCCGGTCTGAGTAATCTGACAAAAAAGGAAGAAAGCCTACAACAATCTCATTCAATTGATGAAGCTGAAAGTATGGTGCAGATAAAAAGAGAACGAGAGGAGGATATCATGGATGATTTGAAGAAAAACAGGACTTAGGTATAGTGATTATCGTAACCCGACGACATCCAATTTGAGCCGTTTGGTTTAGACTCCCAGTGACGAGATTTTTTCAATGGGATAGGCACTGACTATTTTGGTGCAAACGACCTAGAAACCAATTCTGACGTTTGTTGCTTAATTAGTAATTGCAGTCTTTCGGTATTCTGTCTGATTATGGTCAAGTACGAACGATTTTCCTCATTCAGTGAACAGGCATCTAGCAAGTCAAGAGAAAGGAAAATGTGTGTGAATGGGGCAACTGTATCACGCTGTAACCTTGTAGTTGGGGTGCTCATAATTTTAAGTTTTAAGATTTACATCAACTGATCGAAAAACAAAAAATGTTCCGGTACAAATTTATTTGAAGACCGAATTATTTTCCAAAAAATTTTGAAAGAGGACGAAACCCGGATTTCCAGAGGTTTTCATAAACAATATATTTACAATGATTTAGGCTTTAAATTTCACAAAAATCTGATTCAGGCGTTGCTACTTAGTTTCATATTACTCTATCTTTTTTTAAGTTTTAGCAAATAAAATTTCTTATACTATGCATCTGATATACGAGTTATTTGGCGAAGGCAAAAACCTTACAATACTTCAAATGACAGCAAGGGCAGTTGTGATATTTGTCATAGCGTTGATTCTTATCCGGATTTCTGGACGTCGGTCTTTCGGACTCCATACTCCGCTCGATAACATCATTACAATAGTGCTCGGCGCTGTACTGAGCAGGGCGATTGTCGGAGCATCCGACTTTTTACCCGTAATCGCATCGAGTACAACCCTCGTCCTTATTCACCGGTTCTTAGCGTATGGTATGGTCTATCATCCATGGCTTGCCAGAATAATTTCAGGAGAAAAGATCTTGCTGTTTAAAGATGGCAATTTTATTGAAAGGAATATGGACAAAGCCCAGATTGGCAGAGAGGAAATCCTAGCGGAAGTGAGGAAAACGGCCCTAACAGAAGATTTGGTCGGGATCGAGAAAATATATATGGAAAGAAACGGCGAAGTTAATTCAGTTAAAAAATGAGGCGAATAAAATGACAAAATTTGCCACCTAAGGCATATTCTCGTCTCGAAATTAGAGCCAACCGACTTGTTTAGTTCAAAATTATTTTGAAAAATATTTATTTAAAAACGGTTAAGAAAAACGCCTGCATATCGTTCCATGAAGCCGTATCAGCGATGGCATTGTACGCAATCGGCATATTGAATTTTATTCCGAGTGCAGTTGCGTCCGGATTTGTGTAGGCATGTTTGGCGCCAGGATAAGTTATAAAGTTATACTTCGCACCGACTGAATCCATACTTTTTTTAAATGCTACCTGATCTGACAAAGGGACAAACTCGTCATCGCCTCCCTGGCAAATTAGAATTTGACTCTTTAGAAGATCTTTTTTGGGTTGGATGCCGATCAATCTTCCATGAAAACTTACGACTCCTAAAAGTGGCGCACCTTGCTTTGCGGCATTCACTACCACAAAGCCACCAAAACAATATCCCATCGCGGCCACTTTGGAAAGATTTGCCTGCGGGAAAGTTGCCGCTTTGGCAATTGCGTCTAGTATGGGTTGCAATGTATTTACCGGATCTGAATAATATGGTTTTGTCAATTTTATGGCTTCTTCGGGATTATTGGCCAGTTGCCCGTCGCCAAACAAATCTGCATCAAATGCAAAATATCCCAGTGCTGCGATCTGTCTGGCTCGAGATTTGGCATAGTCGTTTAAGCCCCACCATTCATGAACGATAATAACAATAGGTAATTTTCCTTTTTCGTTTTCATCGTAAGCGATAAATCCCTTTGATTGTCTACCGTTTGATGTATAAAATACTTCTTCTGATTTAATTTTCGGAATCGATTTTGTAATGTTCATGATTCCTTGATTTAAATTTTTTTTTGATGAATGGGAGCCTTGGTACAAATAAATTGAGCAAAATGTGAAAATGGAGAGGTTCGTAGCCGCAAGTAAATTCATAGTTTAATTTTGCCTGGAATTGTGGACTTTTTAGGCCCTGAAGCAACGTCGTAGCTTTTTAAAGATAGTCAACTAAAGCAGTAAGATAGCAGAAACCTTTCTGACTGATTTTTATCGAAAAATCGATGAATGCTGACCGGTTGGCACTTCTTTGTAGTCCTGTCAGATAAGGATGGTCGATAAAACTAATAGAATTGATTTGATATGTTTCTGTGTTTTAAGTAAGAAGCGAACTTAGTGAATTAGAAATTTCACCTTAATTTTATAGTTAAAGAATCTTAATAATAGTATACCATGAATAATCCTGTTGAATATAAACAGCTGATGAATGTAAAATATGAAAATTTACAACTTATCGATGTGCCCGCTATCATTGCAGAGAACACTGAAAAATGGTTCAATCAGACGTTGACCCGCGTGAATGATAGCGCTGTTAGGCTTGGAATCGTAGAAGGCGAGTATCATTGGCACAAACATGACGAGGATGATGAATTTTTCTTTGTACTCTCCGGTAAACTTTATATTGACCTGAAGGATAGAACCATTGAACTGCTACCAATGACAGGAACTACAGTCCCGAAAGGAGTCATGCACCGAACGCGAGCCAAAGAAAAAACGGTAATGCTAATGGTTGAAACGAGTAACATAGATCCTTTGGGAAACTAGTAACAATATTGGGCATAATAGAGCAAAAGAAGTTTAATGCTCATTCTTTTAGAGGTAATGCAAAGAAATAACCTTTACTGGAATCCCAATATATTCGGCAAATACACGATGTAGAAGTTATTCCAGAACCTGACACATTAAAGGTTTATAATCAATCGTTTACGATGATTGTAAGGACCCGCTCATTACACGTCAAAAACAATTTATGCAAACCCGGCAAAATCTAATTCCATCTTGATGGGGGAATATAAAATGGTTTGTTAACGCACTTTGTTTGCTTTCGCTTTGTAGATATAACTGAAAGGAGGTTGAGATGCAATTTCGTTCAACCGTTTAATCTCCTCTTTCGAGGGTGGCAGCTGCGTACGTTGTGCCAGCTCTAGATCTTTGAATATATTTTGGTCACTAAAATCTGTAATAGTCACAGATCCGCGTTTATTTTCTGTCCAAGATTTTTTCATATAAATCGTTATCAGGGGATGGGTTCAAATCCTGTACCAATCTATCAGCCAACTTCCTAATGTCTTCCCAAATTCTGAGCCAGGGAACTAAAGGGTTATGCGCGTTTTGGCGATTATCCCAAGTTCCTTATTGATTAATTTTGAGCCGGGAAGTCCAAGAATTTCTTAATTTCAGTGTCCTCACTTTCATCTGATGCCTTCAGTATAAATGGTTATACCCGTAAACCAGGATGTATGTATGCACTAACTAAATCAATTTTTATGTGTTCCCTATTGATCGCTTCGAATGCCATAGCACAACAGCCAGCTATTACACCTTATGATATTGATCTTACTAATTACCAATATCCTTATCCTGTTCAATTTATTACACTTAAGATCCAGGGAGAAACTTTAAAAATGGCCTACATGGATGTGAATCCAGCGAATGCAAACGGTAATGTGGTAATGCTGTTGCATGGAAAAAATTTTAACGGCGCATATTGGGGACAAACCGCCCAAGTATTAGCAGAAAATGGATACCGAGTAATCATCCCTGACCAAATCGGTTTTGGGAAATCCTCGAAACCGCTGCACATACAATATACATTTCAGTTGCTTTGCCAAAACACAAAAGCAATACTGGATACACTTGGCATAAAAAAAATTTACTTACTTGGCCATTCAATGGGTGGGATGGTCGCGACAAGGTTTGCCTTGATGTATCCTGAATCAGTTGAAAAATTTATTTTAGAAAATCCAATTGGTTTGGAAGACTGGAAAGTTAAAGTACCTTATCAATCTGTTGATCAATGGTACCAGATTGAACTAAAGGAAGATTATTATTCTTTTAAAAAATATGAACAGGAAAGCTATTATCACGGCACATGGAAACCTGAGTATGAAGAATTGTTGAAAGTGGAAGCAGGATGGACCTTGGATAAAAACTATGCACGAATTGCTTGGAACTCCGCCCTTACATATGACATGATATATACGCAACCGGTGTGCTACGAATTTGAAAATATAAAAGCACCTACATTGTTAATCATTGGCCAATTGGACAGAACAGCGTTGGGGAAAAATTTAGTAAGCGAAGACGTAAGAAAAACCTTAGGCAATTATCCTGAACTAGGAAAATTGACGCATGAAAAAATAAAAGGGTCGCTGCTTGTCGAGCTCGATGGCCTCGGCCACGTACCACACATCGAAGCATTTAATAGGTTCATTCAACCATTGTTACAGTTTTTAAAATCGTGAGCAGCGATCGGCAACAACGATTTATTCTCGTCTATACACGGGCTGTGGGTGTGCTAATTACTAGTAAATACTTTGGTGAGCACTGGATAAATAGAAATTATAGTCTACCAAAAAGAGCCTTACACCAAATAATAATTGAGCCGTACAGCAAATAAATTCCCCCCAAAAAAACTCACCTTTACAAAACTCAATGTCATTTGGAAATGGATATTTTAAAAGTAAGTTTAGATTGGGCAAAAGCCGAAATATTTTCTGCTAAAATTAGTTTACTGATCAGTTTTCTATTTTTCTTGACATCTATTGGCTTTTGGCAATTGGGCAAAACTGCTATGGCAAAAGCCTTTGTATTTCCAATGTTGGTAGCCGGTCTATTGGTTGTCGCCGTAGCGGCGGGTTTGTATTTTGCTAACTATCCACGTATTGAGCAATTTGAAACAGCTTGTAATACTAACTCAAAGGCATTTGTCCAAGCAGAAACATTGCGTACAGCAAAATCTCAACATGACCTTTCACTGGTTTTTAAAGTGCTTCCCATTGTTATTATTGCAGCTGCATTAGTCATAATGTTTGTAAATGCACCTTTGGGGCGAGCTATTGGCATTACTACTATTGCATTGATGACCGTATTAGTGTTTATTGATAGCAACACTGGAGCCAGAAATACGGCATATCATCAAGAGCTACTAGCCGGAAAACAATGAAAGCAAAGGTCATACCTGTAACACGAGTATTAGAAGACAGCTTTGTGTATTCCTGCACATTTGAGCGGAAATATAGTAACTATGAACAATTTTTACCCTACCATGTTTTGTCGTTTCAGTTTTCGGGCGAAACATTTATTCAGCATCAAAGCGGGAAGCTGACCTTAAAAAAGAATCAGCTACTTCTGACTCAAAAAAACCAATTAGCAAAATCCATAAAAATTCCTGGCACTGATAAAGTATATAAAAGTATTTCTATAATACTAACAGATGCAGCTGTACGACAATATGCAGCAGACAATGCAATTTGCGAAAACAAATGGTATACAGGGCAAAAAATCCTGTTGCTAAATCCTGGTGAATTGCTGAGAGGTTATTTTAAGTCTTTATTACCCTATGTAACGAATTCTAAAAAAGTAAGCAAAAAATTGGTGGCTATTAAAATCAATGAAGCAATAGAACTGCTTTTAGATCTAAAACCTACTTTAAAGTCTTTTTTGTTCGATTTTTCAGAGCCGTATAAAATTGACCTTGGAAAATTTATGTTACAAAATTATCATTACAATGTGCCGATAGGCCATTTTGCAAAGCTCACAGGAAGGAGTTTGCCAGCTTTTAAAAGAGATTTTAGCCAAACCTTTCATACTTCTCCCCGAAAATGGTTGCAGGGCAAGAGATTGACAGAAGCTTACCATCTTATTAAACAAACAAAACGAAAGCCTACGGAAATTTATCTTGAAGTTGGATTTGAAAATCTCTCTCATTTTTATACTTCTTTCAAGCGGAAATTTGGTGTAACTCCCGGAAGCATTAAACGAAAAAAGATATTTTAAATTAAATACCATGAACATTGAAAATGAATTACAACAAGCGGCCGACAGATTGGCCATCCGCAACCTGATAGATCAGTATGCGTATTGTGCAGACACCCGGGATGCGCAGGGACAAATGGATCTCTTTACAGAAGACACGCGCTTTATTGTTTATATGGATGCTAAGTCATCTGTGCCGACTCAAAACATTAGCAAAAGATCAGACCTGTTGCCAGTATTTGATAACCTTAACACGTATCGCGCAACCATGCATTTTAACGGACAAAGTACGGTGCTGCAACTTAGTGATGACACTGCAACCGGTATTGCATACTGTATTGCGCATCATCAAACCATCAATGAAGGAGTTCAAAAACTAATGATTGCAAATATTAAATATCATGACAGTTTTGTAAAGAAAAGTGGGAAATGGCTTTTCGCTCAGCGAAAGCTAATGGTTGATTGGATAGAAAATAGGTAGGCGTAGATAATTTAAGTGCAAAAGTAAAACAGACCGACTATGAATTGAAAAAGTTTAATCTGCATAAGTTGCTACTGTTACGAAAAAAAGTGTTTCATATATTGGATTTGCAGCAGTAAGTGCTTTTTCCAGAAAAACTTCTTCTAGCCAGCCAGTTTGATTCCTATTTTTCAAAAACAAGTGAATCTGGTGACACCCCAGCTTCTTGTAGGATGGAAGTCAGTTCAATAACCATTGCGTCAGGGCCGCAGACGTAAAAGTTTTTATTGAAATCAGTCGCATGGTTAGTCAAAAAAGATTTATCGATCCGGCCGTTCAACATTTTATCTTCCTTTTCTCTGGTTAGGACAAAAATGACGTTTGGTCCCATTATTTTAAGTAATTCTTCCTTGTAAATAATGTCGGAACCAGTCTTATTTGAGAAAAAGAGCTTGTTGCCCAGGATTTGATTCGTAGCATACAATGATCTAAGAATTGCTATAAAAGGTGTTATCCCGGCGCCTCCGGCGATGAAATAGCCCGGTTTTTTGTATTCTATTGCACCCCAAGAATCACGAATAATTAATTCATCACCTACTACAAGTTGGTGTAATCGGTCGGTCACTCCGTGATGGTTTGGGTATCGTTTAATTGTAAACTCCAGGAAAGGTGCATCCGTCAAACCTGTAAAAGTAAATGGCCTGGTTTCTTCTTCCAGACCCGTTTTGTTAATAGACACATCTGTGGCATGCCCCGGCATGTAAATATAACAGTCCGGTTTTTCGACACGAAAGCATTTTACATCGTGAGTGACTTGGAAAATTTCCTTTATTCTGACTATTTCCTTCATTTTATTTATGAATGAATTTCGATGAATTATATCAGGTGTAACAGGGCAGAGTGGAAGATTGTTCGCGATGCATGAGAATAAGATGGCTTATTGAAAATAAATTTGTTATAGCATTATCCAAATCATGGTAGTGGGAAGTAGCCTATGATAGATATTAACCATAATAATATACCTAAAAATGTTTGAGGTACTGTCATTTAATGCAGTAGGTGTTTATTCTTATTGATATGGATGATCACGGAAGCAGGCGGATGGATCAGGACGGGCGCTTACTGCACGTGAATAGGGTATATGAATCAGTTTTTTCATCTATCCAACTAGAATAAGATGCTATTGGTAAACTGCGACTTTAGTGAGTGGGATTTTTTTGAGCATTCAGGTTCTTTATTCCGTCATCATTTAAAAACCATTCCATATTTTTCCGAGATCACTAAAACTTCCTCCCTTGGTTTTGCCTTGAAAGGAAATCCTTTCGGTGTACCAATCTGGCGAAAGAAATCTTCAAACCCTGCCGGAGAATATCCAAAACTGAAAGCCAGTACGGCAGAATTATCAATATTCCGGATGCTGTGCCAGGTGGCACGGGGAACAAATCCACTGGTTCCGGACTTGACGGGGAATTCCACGCCATTAATTTCAATAGTTCCATTGCCCCCCAGAAATATGAAGAATTCGTCTGCATACAGGTGCTTATGAACAGGTATTTGGTTACCCGGCTGAATTTCTTCCGTACAAATCGAAATGGTTTCGACGGAGTCCGTCTTTTTAGAAACCTGTATTGTTATTGGCGTGTTTTCCCTGACGAGAAAAGTTTCCCCATCTTCTGGTTGACACACTATGCCCTTTTTATTGTCATTCTCTCTTAAGCTTTGCAGCAATGGGGAAGACATCAAAGGACTCAAAAACCCCAGCGAACTTAGATGGAAAAATTCTCTCCTGTTTTTCATACTGAAAATATTTCGTTTAAGATAGATGATTTCATCTGAAAAACGAGTTTTGCAGGAACTGATGGCTCAGGATATCCAGACTATACTATAAAACTTAAATGCTTATTTAAACCGATACACGATCCCTAAATTTCCGCCGAATTGTAAAATGGTAGCGTAGCCAGTGACATCCACATTACCTCCTCCTGTACCAATACCGATACCATATCCACCCCCGTCAATAGGCTGATCCAACTGAAGCTGTATTCGAATTGCGATGTTGTCAGAAATTTCGAAATGCAGGCCTGCATGAATATCTACCGCAAACCGAGTCGCGCTGGTGTACCCGGAAGGAGAGATGATGGCAGCTCCAAGACCGATACCACCATATTCTTTTATTTTGCCCTGCCCAAAAAACTGATTTCCTTCAGCAAGAATATAGGTAATATTCATTGGATCGCTGACATTCTCTTGCATTCCACTTCCGTATAAATATCCGGATGTGGGTTGACTTATTACGTTTACGCCAATACTGGTATGCGCACTTACAAAATAATCGAGAGCGCCTCCAAAATGAAAGCTCCCGCCTACTTTTGCCTTGTAGTAGTTGGCACTATAACTATCAATCCCGGCATCAAAGGTACCACCTCCAAAAGCCGTAATTTCAAAATGCTGGCCATAAGAAAACATGCTAAAAAAACTGAAAAGTAATATTAAAGTTAGTCTGGTTTTCATGAAATGAAGTTACGGATAGTTGTGATTTACAAGTCTTATACAGTGTAATCTCACCAACCAGGGTGCTACCAAAATAAGATGGATATTCGAAGTGACGCCTTATTTGTGCCAGTCGCACCTACAAGAAAGATTACAAGTCAAAAAAATAAAAACATTTTAATTTATTTAGAAAGGCATCTAACCAAAGAAAGCAAAAATTATTGATATTCAATTGATTATGTTGGATTTACAGTGTCCCAAATTATATTACCAAAATAACAGGAATGCTGGTATCGGTTCATTTTGGATGAGATAATGGATCTGGGAATGAAACCGGATTTCCGGTTTCTGCAGATTATAAGTGCCATTCAAGTCATCAGGCAAACTTGAAAAAATTAATATCCGTTTAAAGTAACTTTATATTTTCTAAAAATAACAATCTACGATGCCTTCAACCCAAAACCCGCCATAGTGATGCTTGATTTACTTAATGGAATTTTTGAGCCGATGGATGTTGAAATGGGTTAAACACGTAATTTGGCAATTGAAGATTCATTAAGTAGTGAATGTTGAGCATTCAGGTTGGAAAAAGTTCTGCACATGCGCAGGTAAGAGAAAATTTGGATCAATCCATTTGTTATAGTCAATCCTATCATCACCATATTAAAACTATTATGAAAAAATTACTGATCACTTCCGTCGTCCTATTTATGGCGGCAACCGGTTTTTCACAGCATTTGTCTTTGAATCTGTATGGCGGGTATGATTTCCGCGACAAGGTCAATTTTGGAAATGCCTATGCCTATATCAATGCTGGCGGCATATTTGGAGCGTCTCTTGAAGGGGTAAACCCGCAAGGAACAGGACTAGAATTGTTGTATCAATACCAGAGGACCCATATTCCCATGTATTCCTATCTTGGCAACAATCAGCTATTCAGTAATACGACGGCAACGATTTCTACTATTTTGCTGAATTTTGAACAATACTTGTTGAACAATCCCAAGATCCAACCTTACGGCGGAATTGGTTTGGGTGCAGCCATTATCACTGCCTCCGCCAACACCACCAAATTTGCTTGGGATCTGAAAGCAGGGGTGAAATTTAAAGCCAGCAGCTCTGTCGGAGTTAAAATCGGTGCTCAATTATTGGGTGCGGCACAGGCAACGGGAACTGCATTTTATTCCCCGGGATATGGCTACCCTCCTTATTCTTATACCACCTACTCCACGATTCTCCTGTTTGGATTTACCGGCGGATTGGTATTCGATTTTGGGGGGCATTAAAGAACTAGAAAGTAGTGGGAGTCTTCACATGTCAGCTCTGTGTCGTTTATTTTTATGTTTGAACAAGTGATGTTGTTGGAAAGGCGGGTCGTTTTTCTATTGGAGTTTTGAGTCAATTTGAATTTTCTTTTGAAGCTTCTCGAATGAATGCATAAACCTCTCATCGAAGATGAGAGGTTATTTGTGCCCTGGACTGGTGGTATTTCATTTTCATTTTGTACTTGTCCATAATCTTTTCTGTGCAGTGCCATAATCCCCCAGGTGATAAATACTAGCAGAAGAAATTTTGAAAGAGAATGCCTGGTAAGGTTTAGCCATCAACGCTTTTAAATAAGTTTCTTTAGCCAGTCCAATCGTTACATGCGGGAGATATTTTGCGCCACTATGGTCTGGAATAAAACCATTTACATATTCAGACAGGCCTTTTACAAGGGGTCTTCCGTTTGCGTTTTGTACGAATGCTGCGTCCGTGCCCGTCACAATATAGGGTTTCACTGCCTCAATTATTTTCGATTGATATTCTAACAGTTTAGGTGTCGTATTGATCGTAATACCAGCTAATCCCATAGTATTATCCGGGATGTAGTAAAATCCTTTGGTAGTAAGCGTTTCTTTTTGTGGCTGCTGACTTTTGACCACTTTGTCCACTGCATCAAATACTTTTTTCAGGTTGGCGGTTTCCACAAAACATTGCAGTACACTCACGTGCGGCGTGTGTACCGCATCCAATGAAAAGCTGCCGGGACCGGAATAATTTTTTCGCATGAGTCCATTGTAGGCCTTTGCAGAATCCAGCATGGTCTGGTCTGGATTGAGCAGGATATCAATAGCAGTCACGTTGGTTTGTGCCATGGAGGCTTTAAAGCTGAAAGAAAACAGGATCAGTGCGAGGCAGCTGATCACTTTAAAGAGTGATTTTTTCTGCATAAAATGAAAGTTTAAATTGTTTTTTTATTCCTGAATTACGGTTATCTGATCGCCGTTCAGGCTAAACTTCACCCCGGGTTGTTGAAGACCCTCCAGCACATAAGAAAGTGGTAGCGATTTACTAATCTGCCCGCTGAATAATTTTCCGCCCGCGTTGCCTTTATATACCACGCCCACCTGATACCAATCAGCGATCTGTTTCATCACTTTAGGCAGCCCGGCATTCTGAAAATAGAAAACCCCGTTTTTCCATGCGAGAGCCTCATTGATATTTGCTTTCTGAACAATACGGAATTCGTTCCTATCGGTTCCCACCACCGATTGCTGCCCCGCAGTCAGGGTGGCCTGTTGAATATTCTGGGTGACCATCACAGAACCTTCCACCAGCGTGGCCGTTGTAACGGAATCATCTCTATAAGACCGGACATTAAATGTGGTGCCCAGATCTTCAATGGTTGACTGTTGATCCCGCCTGCTTGCCGGAGTGGTTAACAGAATGTGAACAAGAAATGGTTTTGCAGGATTGTGGACAACTTCAAAATATACTTCGCCGGTCATCTCTACAGAACGGGTATCTGAACTAAACTGCAACGGGTATTTTATGGACGAGTTCCCATTCAACCATACCACCGTTTGATCCGGTAGGATGGCACGCCAGAGTTTTCCTTTTCCTGTGCGGATTTCATTGTACACTAGGCTCTGGCTTATGCCGGAATAACGGACTACACCGCCCGATTGTATCACCTGAATACCGTCCTGCGTTGCAATGACTCCTTTATCTTGATCATCCAGCGCAAGGGAATCACCTCCGGCCAGGATCAATACGGCGCCCATATGTTCCGCTTTCAGCCATGCCGGCGTTTTTACCGCCGCTTGGATGCTGGCGATAACCGCGTGATTCTTTGATTGCTTGAGTTGGTATAAAACTAATGTAACACCCAGCAGGCAAATCACGATCGCCACCCATCGATAAACCATTCGCATTTGGACAAAACGCCGTGGATGTTTTTCCTTTTCTGCTCGAAGCTTCACCCAGGCCTCCTCTATTTGCTCCTGGTTGGTCAGGTCGGGTAAAACGGTTTTTAGTTCCTTACGAAAAATCTCCGCAAGAATCTCAGTGTTTTCGGGGGCAGCTGACATTTCAAAAAAAAGAGCCAGCTGCTGTGGATTCAGCGATTCGCTCAGATAGCCTTTTAGAAGCTCATTAAATACGAAGGGTCCAGAATGATCCATTTCTCTTATTTAGACGTTATGACTTTAAGAAAAGGCTTAATGTCACCGTAAATATTTTCCCCGCTGCTACCGAAAAAATAAACGGCCAGATCAGGTATTCATTTTTGTGACTGGCAAAGAATGCCTTTAATGTTTTCAGCACCAAGTAGATATGTGCTTTAACGGTATTCACGCTGAGTTGCATTCGATCGGCGATCTCCTGATAGCTGAGGCCTTCGTCGCGGCTAAGGGTGTAAGCTCTTTTTTGTTGTGGAGGCAGGTTGCTGATGGCATCTGCAATCAGGGCTCTTTTTTGTTTGGTAATCAGCAACTCTTCCGGACTTCCAGTTTCTTCTTCAAATAATTCCCGGATTCGCTGAATGTGTTTTTCGCGTCTGCTGTGTTTTCGAAAGTGATCGGCCATTTCATTGTGTGCGATCGCGAATAAATAATCATCAAAGCGTTCTACGTGACTGAGATGTTTGCGCTTTTCCCAAATTTTCAGAAAACTTGTCTGGGCCAAATCCTCCGCCAGCTCATGTACTTTGAGAAATCGGAAAGAGGCGGAATAGACCTGTCCGTAATACTTTTCAAAAAGATGTTTGAAAGCGGTATCGTCACCCTCCGAGATTTTCCGAAGTAACTGCCTTTCATTATGCAAAGGTTCCTGAACCAAGTCCTTTTTTTTTAAGCCACTCTCGTTCACTCCCCGAATTCCCTTGTAATCGGGAATAGGAGGGTTCAAATCTACACTTTAATCGATTGAACACAACAAGCTGAAATAAATTTTTTCAGAACAATTAATACAAATCAAATCGTCACGACGTCTTTATCTGACGTCGATACCTGAATTGCCCTGTAAAACAACAAAAACCAGGCGAATTAAGCGAAAACTGAAGCCATGTCTGAGCTGCAAATCATCCATTTTTTGAAAATTTCGGGTATGATTACAGATTTGAGAAAACGTGAATTTGAAAATACGGTCAGATATGCCTGCGAGTTATTCCCGGAAGAATGTCTGGTGAAGAATTTGTCTGCCAAGATTTTTGCAGCCGATACCTATTATTTTTTCTCCCAATGGACCACCGAAGCGGCATTGAGAAAGTTTATTCAGTCCGGGGAATATCAATTGATCCGGACCGCCTATGATGTGATGGGCGTTTTGGAAAAAATCGAGATCGGATACCATGTTGAAATCAGAACCATTTACATTAATTAATAAACCATTCCAGAATGAAAGACACCACCTGAAAAAATGCTATAAGAACAGGCCAATCAGAAACTAATTATTCATTTAAGATCAAGTAAAATGAAACGCTTATCCCTTTACATAATGCGATACGGGAATGTCATATCCGTCTTGGCGTTATCCATGTTTTTTATTCAGGCTGGTGCCCAAACGAAAAAACCCAATATTGTTTTCATTATGGGCGACGATGTGGGTTGGTATAATCTGAGTTGCTATCATCAGGGGGTCATGTCTGGCAGAACACCCAATCTAGACAAGCTAGCCGCCAGCGGTATGCGCTTTACAGATTACTATGCAGAAGCCAGTTGCACGGCGGGCCGAGCCAATTTTATCACGGGTGAGCTCCCGATACGCACGGGTATGACCACCGTGGGTCAAGCAGGTGCCGATGTGGGACTTCCGGCACAGGCGTGCACAATCGCCACAGCATTGAAGGCGCTGGGTTATACTACTGGGCAGTTCGGAAAAAACCATCTGGGCGACCTGAACAAGTTTCTCCCAACGGTACACGGCTTTGATGAGTTCTTTGGTTATCTCTACCATCTGGATGCGATGTCGGATCCCTATTGGTATTCATATCCGTCTGACGAAGCTTTTTTTAATGCATATGGACCCAGGGATGTACTGCATTGTTGGGCCACTACTACTGATGATCCCACCGTTCAGCCGCGCTGGGGGAAAATTGGTAAACAAAAAATTGTGGATGAAGGCCCGCTGCCTCCTTTTCCAGATATGACCAATGTGCCTAATATGCATGACCTGCCTTTTCTCAAACCCAAGTACAACATGACCAACTTCGATGAAGTGTTGGTTCAGGCTTCCAACAGCTTTATGGATCAGGCAAAAAAAGATGGCAAACCCTTTTTCCTGTGGCACAATACCACCCGTATGCATGTATGGAGTTTTCTCTCTAAACAATACTATTCGAAAATGAACCACGAAAGCAACTATGGTTTAGAAGAAGCCGGTATGGAACAAATGGATGACGCTATCGGGGCCCTATTGAAACATATTGACGACATTGGCGAACGGGATAATACCATTATCATTTTTTCTACCGACAACGGCGCCGAAGTATTCACCTGGCCTGACGGAGGTATGACACCATTCAGGGGCACCAAGGGAACTGTATTTGAAGGAGGATTTCGTTGTCCTGCGATCATAAGCTGGCCCGGACATGTTCCCCCAGGTACCGTTGAAAACGGGATCATTTCAGGATTGGACTGGTTTCCGACCCTGTTAACAGCGGCAGGTAATCCCAACATTATCGACCAGTTGCTGAAAGGAGTCAACCTTGGAGGTACTACATACAAAAATCACTTGGACGGATATGATCAGACCGACCTGATCACCGGCAAGGGGCCCTCCAAAAGAGACGAAATATTCTATTTTGGAGGTGCAACCCTCGGTGCCGTACGTTTTAGAGATTTCAAATACCAATTCTACCAGCAACCATTTGGGTGGCCTGGAGAAAAAATAACTACAGACATGCCGACAATCATAAATCTTCGACAGGATCCTTTTGAACGCACGCCTGCCGATCGGGGCGAAAGTCTGAATGTTGGTGCTGCTGGTTATAATAATGAATTTTACGGGCGTGAATTCTGGCGTTTTGTGGAAGTACAGGCCATTGTGGGCAAACTGGCGATGACGGCTATAGATTATCCTCCTATGCAGTCCCCTGCTTCATTTAACCTGGATGCGGTAAAACAGAAAATTGAAGAAATGCAAAAAAATCATTCAGGACAATAACTTTATTCATTTTATTACGCAGACCGTTCACAAGGACGGTCAGCGTATTTTTTAACGAAAGGAATTTATCTATTATGAAAAAAATATCCTCTTCTCGACTGTCGGATTTTAAAAGCCTGCTTCTTTTTATTTTTCTTGTCCTAATCTTCTCCGGATGCGGAAACAATGCATCAGAAAGTAACACAACCGCTACCGATACCACAGGGCAAACAAAAGAAGTCGCTACCGACCCGCTTCCTTCCTGGAATGAAGGCGACGCCAAACAGGCCATTCTGAAGTTTGTGCATTCAACAACCGATTCATCCGATTCCGCCTATGTAAAACCTGGTGAACGGATCGCCACTTTTGATCAGGATGGTACACTCTGGGTAGAAAAGCCAATCTATAGTCAAGTGATCTATTGCCTGGATCGCGTTCCGGATGTTGTAAAAGCCAAGCCCGCATTGAAAAATGTGGAACCATTTAAAACGGTTCTTACGGGAAATATGGGGGCGATTGCAAAATTACCCAACACCGATCTGGAGAAAATAGCAGCAGCGACCTTGACCGGCATGACGGAAGCAGATTTTAAACAACAGGTAAAAGAATGGGTGTCTACAGCAAAAGATAAACGCTGGAACAAATTACATATAGAACTGATCTACCAGCCCATGCTGGAGATCATGCAGTATTTGCGTGCCAATGGATACAAGACATATATTGTAACCGGCGGGGGTCAGGATTTTGTACGCGTTTATGCTGATCAGGTATATGGTATTCCTCCCGAACAGGTGGTTGGCACTGCGGGTTCAACAACCTATCAATATGATACGGCAACGGGTAAATCTTCCCTGCTCAAAAATCCAAAACTGGTATTGAACGATAATGGTCCGGGCAAAGCGCAGGGCATTCAGTTGATCATCGGGCGCCGGCCCAATGCGGCATTCGGTAATTCCACCGGCGATCAGCAGATGCTGGAATATACAAAAGGAGGTTCAGGTGCCAGGCTGGCGATGCTGGTATTACATGATGATTCCACCCGTGAGTATGCCTATGGACCGGCACAAGGTTTACCGGATTCTAAAGTGGGCACCTTTACACAGGCTCTTTATGACCAGGCAAAAAGAAGCAATTGGGTGGTAATCAGTATGAAGAATGATTGGAAAACGATTTTTAAATAGGGATACTAACCGCCAGCTGTAAACGGCCTAATGGATCATATTATACTTAATTCCAAACATCCAAGAAGCTCCGTAGGTGGGAACTGCGGAGGTTTCTTCAAATTTGTTGTTGTTGGCTATATTGGAACCTTGTATAAAAAATCGCAGGTTTTCATTTATGAAATAATCCACGTTTAAACCAAATTGTATAATTACTCCGGATTTTTTCCAATACGAATTTATGAGATTGGGAGTGCTAAAACTAGTACGCCCATAACCAAGATCCGCCAGATAACTCCAGGTGTCTAAGCCAATGATACCGTCCACTTCCGTAATATTAAAGGATATATCCAGGTGACCTTTTTGTACGGGCAGTCTGGAGGCATTGTATGTCAGAAATAAACCCGCTGTATGCCTGGGTAAATTTCTTACCTGACTACCCGGGCTCATACCTCCCAGAGGCGTGTATTGACTTAAGCCCGAAGTATCCTTAATGATCGAACTCATGGCTGAAAATGTTCCACGCACTGAAAAATGATCATTTGCTTTAAAGAAAGCCGAAAACTCCCAGCCTGTATTGACCACAAGGCCTACATTCATAAATTGATAAAGGGAAGTTGAACCGGATGGCGCTATAGTATTTAGAGATAGAAAATTTTCCAGTTTGTTATCATAGTAAACCGTTTCGAAATTAAATCGTCCTTTTGTTCCGAAAAGTTCCAGGCCATATTCAAATCCCCGCTGATCCACTGGTTTTATATTCGGGTTGGGAACGACACCATTCGTGGGATCGCCATAACGGGCCGAATAGGTAGGAGCTGTAATACCGCTTCCCCAGGCAATCCTAGGTTTTACGATCAACGCATTTTCGATTTTAAAATTAGTAGTGACACCAATTCTGGGATTAAATGAACCATCATTTTGAAATAAATTGTTGTGATCATACCGCAAGGCCAGTGTCAGAAAAATATTTTTGTAAGAAGGATTGGCTTGAGCAAAAATTCCATAGTTCTCATTGGGTGGATCACCACTGAAATTCAGCGCCCCGGTCTGAGCTATAAATGCTTCCTGGTAAAAATATTTTTTATATTCCAGGCCGCTCATGATATGCAGGTTAAAACCAGGGATAGTATTATCTCCCCATTGGAGATCATTAAAGTAACGCAGTGTCGTTGCTTTATTTATTGTAATTAGATAATGAGGCGCCAACGGGATATTTCCAGAATCGTTCGTAGCTGGGATTTGATTGTATCCGTTTTGCGTATAACCAGCAGTCAAGTGATTCGTCCAATGATCGGTCGCTTGGTAAGTAAGATTTATTCCGATTAGATAACTTTCATCCGCCATATCGATATGACTTGATTTGGAAGGCCCAAAGCCCGCAGCAATAGCTGCCGCGGTCGGATGGATTGCCGTATCTAGTTCAGGATTCCTGGACAGATGGCGCTTGGTATTTTCATACTGCACAATGAAGTTTGTTGTTAATTTTTCTGTAGGATTCCATTTTGCGCCCCCATATACTGCCTCCGTTCTTCCACCCCCATCGGGAAGAAATGGTCCATAGGACATAAAAGATCCACCCAGTGTAATGGCGGCTTTTTTTAAGCCGGTTACAGACTCTAAATTATAGAATTGCTGGAAGGGGTCGCTATGAACCCATTTACTTCGCAGGAATCCCGCACTTCCTGTAAAATCAAGGCTGCTTTGTCCGGGAACCGGTTGCTTGGTATAAACCTGGATTATTCCGCCGTTACTTCCGGTTCCATATAGAGTGGATGATGAAGGTCCTCGCAGTACTTCTAATCTGTCTATATTTTGTTTGTTCAAAGTAAAAAGATAACCGGAGCCGCCCGCATATTCAATGCCGTCTACATATACTGCGATAGGTGTACTGTTACTCGTGCCACGTATGCTCAATGTGGTATATTCTTCAGGAAAATCGCCTGGAGAAAAACTATTCGTGCCTGGTACCAAACCCCTGTAGATCTGCGAAATATTGTTGACCGGCAGTATATCCAGTGTTTTTGAATCGACAATAGTCAGTGAAGTGGTTTCTGCTTTTCTTTTGATGGCAGCCATGTTGCCGCCCACAACAACCTGCTCCAAGGGGTTTGCATGGGTAGTCATCTCAATATCTAAATAACCAGGAAATATTATTACTTCTTTATTTTCATAACCCACACAGGAAATGATCAGGATGGAATCTCTTTTTTTTACCTGGATCGAAAAGTTCCCGTCTTCAGTGGTCATGACAATCTTGGATCCGCCTAATACGGAAACAGATGCCCCGGGAATTGAGTGGTTTGAATGGTCCCTGACATTTCCGTGCACAATCTTTGTATACCCCCGACTGGTATCCGAAATCTTGCTTCCTGATTCTGAAATATTGATGAATATCGTATTGTCCCGTATCTTATATGTTAAAGGCTGGTTTTTGAGCGCCTCGCTCAATGCATCCTGGAGCGGAACATTTTGCAGGTTCAGGTCAACCGGACGACTTTGAGATATGACTTCATTGCTATAGAATACCGTATAGCCGGTTTGAGAAGTAATCACTGAAAAAAAAACCGGCAGGGAAATATTTTTACCAGAAAAGCTGATATTCTGGGCATCTGCGCTGACAGCGATTCCACCATACACGATGATCGTCATTAAAATGGAGAATCTCATAAGCAGCGAATGACTAACTAAATTTAAATTTTCTATGACTAAATGCAAAAACTAATACTCGTGAATTTATCGGGTAA